>JAADHL010000278.1 GCA_013151875.1 Deltaproteobacteria bacterium | reverse complement strand
CTGGCTGGTGGTCGCTTCCTGGTTGCCTGGTCCAGTGGATGCAGGCAGTGCGGCCCCACCGCGCTTCCGTCGGATTTCCAGGACGGCGACGGCGATGGGGTGTTCGCCCGTCGTTTCGAATCGGATGGGACCCCAGCCGGTCAGGAGTTCCAGGTCAACATCTATACCACCGGCTCACAGAAGCTGCCTTCCGCGGCCGGTACTTCGGACGATCGGATCGTGATTGTATGGCAGTCGGGGTGCGATGTCCCTAACGGGGATTGCAAGGACCAGGATGGTTCCGGAACGGGCGTGTTCATGCGCACCATCGTTCCGTCGGGAGGCGCGGGCGGTATCCGGACCCAAGTAAACGAGAACCAGGCAAACGAGAACCAGGCAAACGAGAACCAGAAAAACGAGATCCAGAAAAACGAGATTCAGGTCAACGAGTTGGTGACCGGTAATCAGGTGCAACCTCATGTAACGGTCCTGTCGTCCGGGAGGATCCTGGTGGTCTGGGTCGGCCCTGGACAGGAAAACAGCGGAAATGACATCTTCGGCAGGATCTTCGAATCCGATGGCGTGCCAGCAGGTCCCTCTTTCATGGTGAATTCCAGTACAGCGGCGGACCAGATCAAGCCCAGCGCGGCCCCGCTGGTAGGTGGTCGTTTCATCGTGACCTGGATGAGCTACGGCGAGGAAGACGGATCCAAGGCGTCAATCCTGGCCAGGTGGTTCAAGACCGACGGCACGCCGGACGGCGGGGATTTGGTGGTGAACACGTACACGCAGTGGGCCCAGGAAAGCCCGGTGGTGGCATCGGAGACCCAGGGACGGTTTGCATTGGCCTGGCTGGGCGGGCCAGGGGCCAAGTGGGTGTCGATCAGACGATCCGTGGCCGGTGGCGAGTTGGAGCCGGCCGAGTTCCGGGCAAACGTGTTCCCGGAGATCACGGCGCTGAGGCCCGCGCTGGGGGTCTTCAAGAATGGTTGGACGGTGGCGGCCTGGACCAGCGTGAGTCAGGACGGTGATTTCGCCGGCGTGTTCGCCCGACTGTTTCCGCCTCCTTGATCTTCATCAACTGGTTTTTGAGGTCGTTCGTAGTCCCTGGGGGCGTGACACGCGGTCGCGCACTTGCCGCCTCGTTCCGTTTGGTCGTATCGGATCTCCAGCTTCCAGCCAGAGTTCCCGAAAGGCACGGATCGGCGGATCAAATGCTCTTGGTCGCTTCCATGTACGTCGTGGCATACACGGCAGGTCCGCCCTTTGCTCCTCGCAACATGCAGCGCATGCAGGTTGATTTCGCCGTTTCTGAAATCGGTATCCGGGGGTGATGTCCCGTTGTCCAGCATATCCGCCTCATGACAATCCATGCACAGGGCGTAGGGATCGCCCTTTATAGAGATGTACAGGCGTCCGACCGGAAAGTCGCCGTTCAGCAGGGCCTGATGGGCGGATGAGTGCGGGTTGTGACATCCCGTGCAGCCGACCTCCTCGACATGAACCGATTGCGAGGCCTTCCCGGCGATCTCGTCGTGGCATTCCCCGCACAGGGCTGCCTGGTCGTCGATCTCTTTGAACGCATCGTCCTCGTGACCGTCCTCGGTCACTGGTTCCTCCGTGGCCGGCTCGTGACAGGCCGTGCAGCCTTCATCCAGGGCCTCGTGCTTGACGGCGGACTCCACGAGGTCGTCGTGACACTCCAGACAGATCGGGCCGTCCCCTTCGGTCGGGGAGGCCGATGCACTCAATCCCGGCAGCATGCAACAGGTGATTGCGAACAGCATCGCCAATCCGTAACCCTCGACAATGCCGGCAATGGACCCTGTCTTCAGCGATCCGCCTGAAACCGGCCGTCCGGCCCGACCGCCCCCTGTTGAATGGACCTTGCCGCCGTACGGAGGTTCCTCCTCATCAGCCTGCTCAGCGTTGTATCTGGGCAGGCGGATGGTGACCACGGTGCCGCTGCCCTGAGTCGATTCCATGTCCAGCCCGCCTCCCATCCTCTCCGCCAATTCGCGCGATATGGACAGGCCGAGCCCGGTTCCGTCCTGTTTGGTTGTAAAGAACGGCTCCCACGCCATGGCCATGACCTCGGGTGTCATGCCGGGCCCGTCGTCCTCTACCTTGATGAGCGTGAAGCCCGGGTCTTGCGGATCAGGCATTACCTCCACGCGAACCGACCCCGAGGATGTGATTACCTGTTCGGCGTTCAGCAGGAGGTTCAGCAGAATCTGGGTCACGCACTCCTCGTCGGCGTAGATGTCGTGGGTGCCGGGCTGGACGTGCGTCTGCAGCTTTATTCCCTTGCGGTCGAAGGCCGGCCCCATCAACCGGATTGCTCTGTGAGTTATCCGTTCCGGCTGAATCAGTGCGGGGCGCGGCTCGTTGGGACGCGCGCACTTCAGAAACTCGTTCAGGTTCCTGGTAAGGCGCTGGCTCTGGTTCAGAATTTCCTGGACGATCTTGGCCTGATCCTCGTTGAACTCCACCTCGGAGGCCAGCACACGCACGGCGCCGGTGATTCCGGCAAGCGGGTTCCGGATCTCGTGGGCCATCATCGCGGACATCTGGCCGATAATCGTCAGACGCTCGATATCAATCAAACGATCCTGCCTGAGACGTTCGATCTGCATGCGTGTTTTCACCCAGTTTCTGACGCCCTGGTTGAATCCATGCGCGATATCGCGCAACTCGGGAGGCAATCCGTCCAGGGGAATCGGGTCCGGTACGTCAGCATCCCCCATGGCTCTCATCTGAGCGGCGATTCTACGGGCCGGACTGAGGAAGCCACGGCTTACGTACACGGCCAGCCCCAGCCCCAACAACAGAACAACGATTACCATCAGGCGCAACGTGTCGCGTGCGGCCTTTTGCATCATTGCGGTCACGAATTGTGTTTCGACCTCGACGATAACGTGCCCCATCAGCGTACCGGCCGGCTGTTTGTGGCAATTCGTGCAGGCCGGCCGCAAGGTCAAGGGCCGGACCAGGACATGGATGCTCTCGTGATCGGGCCTCTCCACGCTATGGCCCGTCTGGTCGAGGCCGTCGATTTGATTCGCGTCCACGAGTTCGCTGGGTTTTCCAGCGGCATTTCGGTGGGATGAGAATCGCACTATGTGGTCCGTATCCACCACGTCGATCCTCATGATTCTGGTCGAGCGATGCACCAGCCCGATCAATTCGGACGGCACGTTGTGCTTTCCTTTTTCGATCATGGACAGCTCGACGGTCTTTTTCGCCAGCTCGCCCGTAACCATTGCCCACGGCTCGACCATGTCGTCGTGAACCGTAGGTTCATCAAGAATGACGTGGAGGAGCAGATAACTCGTGGCCACGAGTACCGCCAGGGTGATCAGGAACACGCGCCCGGCGACGGAGGCGCTGAGGGTGGCAACGAAATGGACCAGGCGTCGGGGCCAGGAAAGAGCCGAACCGGGACCGCGCGTTTCACCATTATTCGATCTGTTGTTGTTGGTCATCAAAATCCCCGTGCAAACAAACGGCCCATTCCGATCATCGGTCCCGGATGATCGATCTCGGAAAGTTCCTGGTAACTCTAATCCTGGTTACTCTGCAACCTACGTTCCAGAAGAAAAGCCGTTTATTTAGTAGTATATCTAAAGAACCGGGGAACGGATGCCGAAATCCGGATGTGGAATGAAACGTAAAGCAAAAGAACCTGATGCTGCCGGCCTAAGCGTTTTGGTCGTCGAGGACGAGAACCTCCTCTCGTGGTCCCTGAGCAAGGATCTGTCGAAATGGGGTTACAAGCCGTTCGTGGCCGCCTCCGTGGCCGAGGCAAGGAGCCAGATCGCGGCACAGAAACCCTGGGCCATGCTGCTGGACATCCGTCTTCCTGACGGACCCGGGCTCGATCTGCTGAAGGAGATTTCTCCCGAGGATCAAAGACGGGTCATCGTGATGAGCGCCTTCGGCGAGATTTCCACCGTCGTCGAGGCGATGCGGCTCGGCGCCGCCGACTTCCTGGCGAAGCCCTTCGAGCCGGAACAGCTGCAGGAGGCCCTGGAGAGGCTGCGTGCCATCACGATGGTTCCGTCCGTGCCGAGTCAGCGGGACACCAGTCTAGACCACCTGGGAATCGTCTACGCCAGTCCATCCATGGCGCCGGTGATCGACAGACTGCGCCGTTTCGCGCAAACCCCGAAAAGCACGGTGCTGCTTATGGGCGAAACCGGTGTGGGCAAGAGCGTTCTGGCGCGCGCCCTGCACCGTCTGTCCAATAGGCGCGACAGCTCCTTCGTCGAGGTCAACTGCGCGGCCATGCCCCAGGGGCTCATCGAGAGCGAGTTGATGGGACACGAGCGCGGCGCGTTCACCGATGCCCGCGGGACCAAGAAGGGGCTGTTCGAGGAAGCGAACGGCGGCACTTTGTTGCTGGACGAGATCGGTGACATGCCGCCCGAGATGCAGGCCAAGCTCCTGCACTTCATCGAAACCAGTTCCTTTCGACGTCTTGGATCCACCAAGGAGTTGAAGGCCGACGTACGTATCGTGACCGCCACGCACAGGGACCTTACAAAGATGGTCGAGCAGGGCCGGTTCCGAGAGGACCTCTATTACCGGATCAAGGTGCTGACCGTAGAGATCCCGCCTCTGAGGGAGAGGTACGAAGACATCGACCTCTTGGTGGGGCACTTCCTTAATAGGTTCATGCGCGAGGCCGATTGTCCGCCTCTGGAGCTGGCCCCGGCCGCCTCGTCCCTGCTTCGGAGCTACCAGTGGCCGGGCAATGTGCGTGAATTGAAGCACGCGGTCGAGGCCGCGGTTGCCCTGGCGAACGGGGATCGGACCATACATCCGGAACACCTGCCGCTCCAACATATAGGTACGGCGGACGTCCCGACGCGATCGCAAGGCCATCCAGGCGCCGAACCCGAGGCGGCGCCCGCCGGGGCTGAGGC
Organism: Deltaproteobacteria bacterium; assembly: GCA_013151875.1. GTDB lineage: Bacteria > Myxococcota_A > UBA9042 > DTJE01 > DTJE01 > JADDHL01. Next base: position 1,060 of record JAADHL010000278.1, on the reverse strand, counting down.
AAACAACGGCGGGAATCTGGCGCGTCATGAACTGAAGATCGCCCTTGACGGCAGCCTGGGCCTGGACGAGATGGAGCGCGAGATCCTAAAGAAAGCCCTGGACCTGTGCGAAGGCAATCAGGTCAAGGCCTCCTCGCTTTTGGGGGTAAGTCGTCATTTGCTGCGCTATCGTCTGATCAAGCACCGGCTCATATGAAAAGCCGAGGCTTGTGAGCGAAATCGCGAAGTAACGCTTGTCCTCGGTTCGTCGCCAACGTTTCTGAAACTCAAACCCTAGTAAAAACGTAGTCTTTGAGGAAATGGTACGGTTAGTGCATCTCCACCTTTCCGCGAAAGGAATCCCATGGGGGGGTTCTTGTTGAGGTCAAGGGAACAAAAACGTAGCTAGGAGGTTTGTTGATGAATTCCAAAATCACACGCATCATGTTCATCCCGACGGTGCTCGTCCTGGGCGCGGCTCTGATCCTGATGTTGGGGCCGTCCAAGGACACGGTTGCCGGAATCGCTGGCTCGGACCACGATCTGTCCGGAAAGGGATGGGGCACGGACGAACTGTGTATCTTCTGCCACGCCCCACATAACGCGGTCACCTCGGTATCCGGCGCTCCTCTGTGGAACCACGATGTCACCGCATCCACGTTCACTGTCTACTCGAGCGACACGTTGAACGCGACCGTCGGCCAGCCGGACGGCGCTTCGAAGCTGTGCCTGTCGTGCCATGACGGTACCGTGGCCATCGACTCGTTCGGCGGCAGCACCGGCACGCACTTCATGAGCGGCGGCGAGAACCTCGGGTCGGATCTGAGCAATGACCACCCGATCTCGTTCACGTACGACGCTGCCCTGGCGACCGCGGACGGCGGACTGGTGACCCCGGCAAGCGCAAGCTTCGTGGACGCGGGTCAGAACATCCCCCTGTATGGCGCCAAGATGCAGTGCGCTTCGTGCCACGACGTGCACGATGATGCAAACGGCGCCTTCCTGCGCCTGAACAACACGGGTAGCGCGCTCTGCCTGTCGTGTCACAATAAGTGACCGTGGTTGTGGCCCTGCGGGGCCT
>JAADHL010000124.1 GCA_013151875.1 Deltaproteobacteria bacterium | reverse complement strand
CGCACACGATGATCACGGCCGAAGCGCCCCTGATCTTTTCCTGGCGATCTGTGCATTCGTAAAGACTCTCTTTTCTTTCCAGGTCCCTGACCACCACGAACCGCCAAGGCTGAAGATTGTATTCCGATGGCGCGAGGCAGGCATCCCTGATCAGCATCTCGATCTCGTCCCGGCTCAGCAAAAGCCCGTCGGGTTCGAAGAACTCGGTCGTCCTGCGGCGTCGTACCGCTTCGGAAACATCCACGTCTGGTTTCCTCCCGCCCGCGTTCGGGGCGTTTGTCCACACTCAAAGGAGGTTGGCGGCCAGTTCGGCAAGCTCGGACCTCTCGCCCCTGGAGAGGGTGACCGTGGCCGCTATACTCTCCGACCTGAACTTCTCGCTGGTGTACACCAGGCCGTTGTTGACCGAATCTATGTAGGGATTGTCGATCTGGTAGGGGTCGCCGGTAAGCACGATCTTGGTCCCATCGCCCACCCTGGTGATGATGGTCTTGACCTCGTGCGGCGTGAGATTCTGGGCCTCGTCCACGACGATGTACTGATTCGGAATCGATCGTCCCCGGATATACGTGAGGGGCTCGACCTCCATGAGTCCCATTTCCAGCAGCTCCATGTATGAACGCTCGCCGCGCCGATCAGGTCTGGACAACCCCATCAGGAACTCCACGTTGTCATGGATGGGCTGCATCCAGGGATTGAGCTTGTCCTCGATGTCCCCCGGCAGATAACCAATGTCCTTGCCCAGCGGAAATATCGGCCTGGACACCAGCAACCGCGTGAATGCCTGTTCCTCGGCGACCTTCTGCAGGCCGGCCGCAATCGCCAGAAGGGTCTTTCCGGTACCCGCCTTGCCGATCAAAGACACCAGCCGGATTTCGTCCCTCAACAGGGCGTCCAGGGCGAAGTGCTGCTCCTTGTTCCGGGGGCGGATGCCCCACACCGGCTCCTTCAGGTCCACAATCCGCTGTAGCCTGCCCTCCTTGAGCAACACGCGCGCCAGTACCGACTGGGAGGGGTTGACCTGATTCCGCGCCACGACGTACTGGTTCTCGTACAGGTCGTCGGCCGGCGTGATCTCGATGAACCCACTGGGCTGAAAAAGCGCGGAAATCTGTTCCCCATCAAGATGCAGTTCGCCGGTGCCGGTGTACAGTTCCGATACGTCCTTCCTTTCCTTGTCATAGTCCACCGAATGCAGGCCAAGGGCCTCGGCGCGTATGCGAAGGTTGGTATCCTTGGTCACGAAGACCGTGGGACACTGGGTTTCCGCGCGGGCCAGTTCCAGCGCAGTGCCCATAATGAGTCTGTCCATCTGGTGGCTTATCGACAGGTCCTTGTGCACCGTGGACATCTCTTTGCGATGGCTCTCGGTGGCAAAGAGAACGCGCAATTTGCCGCCGCCTTTGATTGGCACGCCCTCCCCCAGGTTGCCTTCGAGCCGATAGGCGTCCAGGAGTCGCGACACCTGCCTTGCGTTCTGTCCCAGCTCCGACAGTTCCTTCTTGAACTGATCGATCTCCTCGATCACGTAAATCGGCACGCAGACGTTGTTGTCGGCAAAGCTGGTCAAGGCGTTCGGGTCGTGCAGCAGCACATTGGTATCCAGGACGAAATTCTTGACCAAGATTCACCCCTTTCTATTTTCCGCAACCGTAATGGATTCTAAAGGATTTAGTGACATTCCTGCGTCCCTTCAGCAGCACTTCCCTGGACATCCCGGCATAGACCGCCAGGTCATGCGCCCCCCTTTTCAGGACGATGGACGTCCGGCCCCCTGGGGACAACCCCACTTTCGTCATGCCATCCACCTTGAGAGTCAGGTAGCGTCCACCGCCGGCGCCGCACTGATCGGTGCTGTTCTGGAAAAACACGGTGACGCCTGAAGAGGGCCTTCGAATCGCGGGGTCCGTGCATCCGAAGAAAACGGTACCGCCGTCCTTCAGGGTATCGAACCATTCGGCGAACAGCCTCTTTCCTTCACGCACCACTTCCATCAAGACGTCTTTGGACGGTACGGCAACCCTGGTCAACGCGCCGTCGGCGACGATTCCATACGAAACCCCGTTCAGCCTCAACTCAACCGCCTCGGGAGTCCCGCAATCGCCCGACGTATTGGCGAACCAGACGCGCACCGCCTTACGGTCGTCCACCACGCTTTTGACCGCTTTGGGCACGCATCCCAGGTCGAATCTGTAGCCCTTGTCAGTCACCAGTATCCGCGTATTCTCGACCACGGCGCCGTCACCGTCCTGGACCGCCACGTCGTACGGCCCCCTGGACAGCGAAATCTCACGTGACTCCCCGGGTTTCAGATCAGCGACCCTGGCCGAAACATTGCCAAAGAACTGCACGCTGATCCCTCGCGGCGCGCCGCACGCATCAGTGACATTCCTGATTTTCCCACCCAGGAGGCGGGAGTCCGCGCCCGCTTCAGTGGTCAAAAGGCACAGCGCCAGGGCAGCAATGCCCGCTGTCGGATTTCTGAACACGTCGGGTATTATAGCGACATGCCGCCGGAAGCCAATCGCCTAAAAAACGACATCCATGGGGCTCTTGTCGCCGGAAAGGATTTTTTCGGAGTTGGCCTTGACCTCGGGCAGGATATTGGTGCAGAAGTACTGGGCCGACAGCACCTTGCCCAGGTAGAACCCCACCTCGGGATTATCCTCGGCAAGTTTCTTCTTGTCGCCGAGGTTGACCGCGTTGTTTTCCTTGTACAGCTTCTGGAGCTGCTCGTCGGCGATTACCGCCTCTTGCAGCAGATAGAAGGCCGCGCAGGTATGGCCGAAACTGGTCATAAACGTGTACGCGTTCAGGGTCGGGAAAATGATGTCCTGCATGCCGACCGTGGCGAACTTCATGGCCAGTTGGCCGATGGCGGTGGTTGCCTCCCCCAGTTTGGCGACCATCTTGCCCACGTTCGGATGGCCCTTGGTCTTCATCACGAAGCCCTGGACCTCCTTCATGTACGACATGAACAACGCGCCGCCCTTCATCCCTAGCTTGCGCCCAATCAGATCGAGGGCCTGGATCCCGTTGGTCCCCTCATAGATCGGTGCGATGCGGGCGTCACGGAGATACTGTTCGTTGGGGTACTCGTTGACGTAGCCGTAACCGCCCAGGCACTGCACGGCCTCGTTGCAGGACAAAAATCCCATGTCGGAGCCGTACGCCTTGCAGATCGGGGTCAGGACCTCCAGCCAACCGTGGTACTTCTTGCGCTCGTTCTCGTCCGGGTCGGCTCTCGCGCGGTCGGCGTAGTAGGCCACCGAGTACAGCAGGGCGCGAAGGCCCTCGGTAACCGCCTTCTGGTACATCAGCATGCGCCTGACGTCGGGATGCTGGATGATCGGCACCCGGGGCGCCTTCGGATCCTTCATCTGGGTGATATTGGGACCCTGAAGCCTCTCTTTCGTGTAATCGAGCGCGGACTGATAGGCCGCGGCGGCAAGGGTCAGACCCTGGCAGCCGACCATCACGCGGGCCTCGTTCATCATCTGGAACATGATTTTGATGCCGTCCAGCTCCTTGCCCAGCAGATAGCCCTCGCACTTGCCGTCCTCACCGAAGTTCATCACGCATGTGGGCGAGCCCTTGATACCCATCTTGTGCTCGATCCGGCCCACCTTCACGTCGTTGAATTCGCCCTTTTCGCCGGCCTCGTTCGGCAGGTACTTGGGAACGATGAACAGGGACAGTCCCTTGACACCGGGAGGCGCGTCCGGGGTGCGGGCCAGGACCGCGTGGACCACGTTTTCGGCCATGTCGTGGTCGCCGCCGGTGATGAATATCTTGGTGCCCTCGATACGGTATCGACCGTTGTCCAGCTTGACGGCCGTGGTCTTGGACGCGCCCACGTCGGACCCGGCGCCCGCCTCGGTCAGGCACATCGTGCCGGACCATTCGGCTGTCAGCATCTTGGGAACAAACAGTTTCTTGAGGTCCTCACTGCCCCACTCGGCCAGCAGGTTGATCACGCCTTCGGACAGGCCGGTGGTCAGCGAAAAGGAAATGCAGGCCCCCAGGAAGAATTCGTGGATCACCTGCCCCATGGTGAACGGCAGTCCATAGCCACCCAGTTCCGCCTCCTGGACCGCGCCGACCCAGCCGGCCTCCATGTATTTTTTGTATGCCTCGACGAACTCGGGCGGCTCGGTAACGACGCCATCGTCAAATTTGACCCCGATCTTGTCGCCAGGCTCGTTCAGGGGCGCCAGGACTTCGCGGGCAAAACGATAGGACTCGGTCAGGAACGTCTCGTAGTCATCCTTGCCGAAATCCCCGAACACCTCGGTGCCTTGGAGGTCCTGAATCTTCAGGAACTCGAACAGAACAAAACGAATGTCCCTCAAATCAGCTTTATATTCGGACATTTACACACCTCCAGGTAGCAAACAACCATCTTTCGCCGTCAAGAGCGTATTGATGTTGACGCAACGAGTCAAGGAAATATGTCACCCGTTTTGGATGAACTGGATCGGGACCGTCCCAAAAGGCCGAGTGCACTGAAGGGGATTGCCGCAATACCTCATTGACCTTCATTGCCAACGTCTGCTATCTACTGTCCGCATGAGCATCTCGAAAATCGTCCGAGAGCAGATGGCGCATGGATCGTGGATCCGCAGGATGTTCGAGGAGGGAATACGCCTCAAAAAGATCCACGGAGACGACCAGGTATGCGACCTGACCCTCGGCAACCCATGGCTGGACCCTCCCCCCGAATTCATGGATGCGCTGCGCAGGGTGGTCGATGATGAAAGGCGTGGGGTCCATGTCTACATGCAGAACAGCGGGTATCCAGAAACCCGGGACCGGGTCGCCCGCAGGTTGAGCGACGAGTTCGGTTTTGATTTCACCCGTGATCACGTGGTCATGACGGTCGGGGCGGCCGGGGCGCTGAACGTAATCCTGGCGGCGGTCGTCGAACCTGGGGACGAGGTAATACTCATCTCGCCCTACTTCTGCGAGTACGGTTTCTATGTCAGCAACCACCAGGGCGTCGCCGTGGTCTCGCCCTCGACGCGCACCTTCCTTCCGGACATTGCGGACCTGGAATCGCGGATTACCGCGCGGACCCGGGCCGTCATCGTCAATTCGCCCAACAACCCGTCCGGACGTCTGATCCCAGCGCAGGTCCTGAAAGAACTGGGCGATCTGCTGCGGCGCAAGTCGCGGGAAATCGGCCGCACAATCTATCTGGTCTCGGACGAACCTTACCGTCGCATCCTTTTCGACGGCATCCGGTACGCCAGTCCCCTCACTTTCTATGACGACACGCTGGTCGCCATGTCCCATTCCAAGGACCTTTCCCTGGCCGGTGAACGCATCGGTTACCTGGCAATCAGCCCTGGATGCGCCGCCGCTGCGGATATTTTTGATGCCGCTGTTTTCCTGAATCGCACGCTGGGGTACATCAACGCACCCGCCCTGATGCAGAGGATGCTGGCGGTGATCGACGACATCCGACCCGACGTCGAAGTTTATCAGCACAAACGCGACATCCTGTTCGACGCGCTGACGGACATGGGTTACGACATCGTCAAGCCGGAGGGTACCTTCTATATGTTCCCCAGGTCCCCTCTTCCGGATGACCTGGACTTCATCAGGTTGCTGCAGGACCGCCTCGTGCTTGTAAGCCCAGGCACCGGCTTTGATTGCAAGGGATACTTCAGGATTTCATTCTGCGTGGACGACAAGGTGATCGAGAGGTCTCTGCCGCGGTTCGAAGAGGCGTTGAAAGGCCTGCGCTGAATGCCCCGGCCCCGTTCAGGCCGCGGCCGCGGCCTCGGTAAGGAATTCGTTCATGGCGATGCGGTCACGCGGAAAGACGTGCTTGAAGCGATACGTGACCATGGTCGGTCCGTTTCCCGCCGCGACTCCGGTCACCTCGCCCAGGGCCTTGACCCGATAGCCGCTGTCCGGCAGGTGAAACTCGAGCCAGGTGAAACGGCCGGCCGGAATCGAGTCCTGCTGGACCGCCAGTCCGAATCAAGGCGCATGACCTTGCCCGAACTGCCCTTGCCCTCGCCCTCGAAACCTGTGATTGGAATGAACGCCTCAACCATTTGAATCTCCTGCTGAATCTCCTGGATCCGCTACCGGTTTCAAGTCTAGCCGCTACCCACGGATCTCACCAAGAAGACGCAGAACATGATGTTATTACAGGTATTATTCACGGAATCCGCCGCACCCGCCATCGGGCGGCGGTTCGAACGTTATTTCTTGAAGAGATTCTCCAGCCGTTGACGGGCCTCGTCGGCTGATTTGGGGGACGCGGGGGTTTGCTTGTCACCGAACATCGCGGCCAGTTTTTCCTTCGCCTTGGACTCCTCGTCCTCCCCGGATTCCTCCAAGGGCTTGAATGTAAAGTAAAGGCAAAAATTTCCCTCCGTCCGTTCTCGTATGAATTCGCCCTGGTGCTCGGTGCACTGGTTGTGCACGTCAGGATCCCAGAACTTGCAGTTCCTGCAGCAGTGAAGGTAGGCGTAGCAACTCGGACACATGTCGCGGCGACCGATCTTGACGTCGAAGATCAGTTCCTCACCGCAGTTGTAACACTTGAATCTGGGTTCGGGCGTTTCCATTGCAGGGACCTGGGCCTCCGTCAAAGCCGTTGCGGATGATATCATAAGGCATCGAGGTTTTGGTCAAATGTGCTTCATGGTCAAAGTCTTGAATGATCTGATTCTTGATGGTTTCGTTCCGGCGGTTCGCCTCATTTGACTAACCTCGGTTCGTATGCCCAATATCTGCCATGGGCCGAATCTATATCGACAAAACGATTCCCGGCGCAAAGGAGGCATTTGCGCCCCTGGGCGCGTTGAGCCTTTTCGAATCCCAGGACGCATTCACCGACCCTGGGATTCTGGAAGACGCCGAGGTGCTGATCACGCGCAGCACAACCCGCATCGACGAACGGCTCCTGTCAGCCGTTCCCGGTCTGAGGGCGGTAGCCTCGCCCACCATCGGCACCGACCACGTGGATTTCGCAGCTCTGGCCTCCTACGGGAGGGACCATGGACGCACCGTGCCTTTCTTTCACGCCCCAGGCGCAACCGCCGGAGGTGTCGCGGATTTCGCCCTGGCTGCCATACTGGAATCCGGCGCGGACCAGTTCGACAATAAACACATAGGAGGCGCGGTCGGCATCTGGGGCTTCGGCCACTGCGGCAGCGCGCTGGCTGAACGACTGGACATGTTCCGTATCCCCTGGCTGGCCTATGATCCACCCCTTCAGGAAAGGTCGGATTTTCGGTCCGTCGACCTTGGATCGATACTGGAATGCAGGGTCATCTCGCTGCACGTTCCCCTGACCCGACCCGATCAATCCGGCTGGCCGACGCACCACATGATCGGCGACGAAATCCTTTCGGAAATGTCGCGACGCGGCACGATACTCATCAACACCTCCAGGGGCGCCGTGGTGGACAATGACGCGCTGGCCCGGATTCTGGAAACCGACACCGACATGCGGGCCTGCCTGGATGTCTGGGAAGGCGAGCCCAAACCGGACCCGCGCCTGGTCGCCGCGTGCTTTGTTTCAACGCCTCACTGCGCCGGTTCGGTCGTCGAGGGACGGAAAAGGGCGGCATTCATGATCCGTGACGCCGTTGCGTCTTTTCTGGGGCTTTCCAGAGGGGGGATCCGGGGCGCGAAACCATTGCAGGATGCGCCGAGGGCTCCAATCAGGCACAGGGAAGATTTGCTGGCTATCGTGGGGCTGAACGACCTTTCGAGACGCTTCAAGACCAATTATCTTTCGGCGGATCCCAGTGAAAGGGCAGCGGTGTTCGAAGAGGTCAGGGCCGGGTCCGCCAGGCATGAGGCCCGTTGGGATTGACGTGATTTTCCGATAAAGTCGTTTCCGGACGGGAACGACCAGTGGATTCCGACATGAAAGACGATGACGCGGACAAAGTGACTCTGTCCCGAACAAGGCTGCTGAACCGATTCGAGACTGGCGGGTCCGGGGGCATTGCAACGTCCAGTGCGCTCACCCGTGTCATGGATCGATACCTAAAGCGGCGCCTGCGGCGGTTCGCGACCCCAGGGTGCGGATGGTCCATCATGGCGGTCGGCAGCTACGGCCGGCGCGAGTTGTCTTTCGCATCGGACGTGGATTGCGTCCTGCTGCACAAGGGGCCGGAGCCGGTGGACGCGGTCGGCGCTCTGGAAAAGGCGGTCCTGGAACTGTGGAACTCGGGAATTCACGCCTCGGTCGCCGTGTATCGGCTGGACAAGGCCAACAGGCTC
>JAADHL010000079.1 GCA_013151875.1 Deltaproteobacteria bacterium | reverse complement strand
CCGTCCGCGGGAGCGCGCGTTGGGCCCTTCATCTTCATTTCGCCCTTGTCCATCCCGCTGGAAGCGGTGGCAGTAGCCTCCGCCTCCTCTGGGACCGCCATGTCGCCCATGACCGCGGGTTGCGCCATCCTTGCGGCGGACGCGCGCGGCATGGCCTTTTTCGACAGGATGCCCCGCCCGAAGCCACCACCTCCCACATAGCCCCTTATGCCGGGACCTCCGATGCCCCAGTTCGAAAAGAACGCCAGTTGGTCGTTCTGCAGGCTCGGATAACCGGGCAGGGACGCGAAACCCCTTGAATCCACCCATGTTGCCTGGGCCTGACCCAGGTTGGCGCGCGGCCAGACCACGCCGGTGCGGCCCGGGAATACGGACAGCGGCGAGGGCGGCGAGTGGGGCGCGAACAGGTCCAGGGACCGGTCGTACATGTAGGCCAGAACCTCGGCCGCAGGCACCGCGGCGTCCCTTCCCGCGGGGCCTGTCACCTTTACGGTCCACTTTTCCTTGCCTCCGGGCTTCAGAAGGTCCCGGAAGGTCGAGAAAGCGACCGTCAATTCCTTGTTGTCCCAGGGCACGAACACGGAACCGCTGAAAGTCATGACCTGGTGGTCGCGCACCGCGGTCAGTGTCAGGCCGAATCCCCCGCGCTGGGCCTCGGTGATGGGTATTTCGATTAACGTGGGAGCGTCGCCGGACACCATTCGGGTGCGGCCGATCCGCCTGGAGTCACGGTATACATCCAGGGTCATGGGCTGGTCGTTCAGCCCGGACAGCACCAGGACGCGGGCCGTTTCGCCCACCTTTACGCTGGAGCGCTCGACCATGAACAGGGCGGGCAGTGCCATCTTCATCCGTTCGCCCGCGACCACGAACTCTCTGGACATCTCGTATTCGGCACCGAACGGGTCGGTCGTCCTGTAGCGCAGGCGGTACGCGCCGGGCTTCAACGCGGGCAAGGCAAGTTCACCGTCGCCCTTCAGCCCGTGTTCGATCGTGCCGCCTGCCACGGTGGCGCCGTCCTTCCAGCCCCTCATCACCGCATAAGGACTGTAGTTCGGGTTCCATCGCGGTCTGAGTCCGTCGCCCTTGGTCCGGAATCCCTTGTTCGCGCCGGGCATCGCCGGGATCGGCTGATCCGCGGGCAGAAGGGCCGTGCGGTCCTGCTTCAACATGGTCACGCGCCAGGACCCCTTGCCTGGGGCCGGGGTCCCGTTCAGGTCTGAGCGGGTGATCTTCAGGTCCGTCGGTCGCCCACTCAGCAGGAAGCTGTTTTCCATGACCAGCGACGCCTCTACCGCCACGAATCCCAGGCGAAAGGACCGGGATGCGGTTCGGGTCTCGCCGCCCTCGTCAGTCACATCCGCCGTGACCGAGTACCTGTAGGTAATTCCACGGGTGTCCTTTCCGGTCCTTTCGTCCGCCAGGGGTGTGAAATCGAGCTTGAAGCGACCGTTTTCATCCAGGGAGGACGCGCCCGTGGCCACGGTCTGCGAACCGGTTGCGCCGCCGCCCCACCCGTACCAGCCCCACCACCAGGGGTACACAGGGTCCCTCTTTACCCTCCATTTCACGGTCCCCTCGGTCACCGGGAGCCCAAAATAGTATTTGACCTCGCCCTTGAGGCTTGCGGGCCGATTCAGACGCAACGGTTTTTCAGGGTCCAGCAGGCGCGCCTCGAAGGTCGGGCGTTTGTATTCCTCGACGCGGACCCATGCCTGCCCGTTCAACGAGGACTGGACCCTCCACTGGCCCAGGATGCGGCCGGCCGGGATGGTGAATTCCCCGGAGGCGGTCCCGAAATCATTGGTCTTGATGGTCCGGGACTCCACGGTCTGGCCGTTGGCGTCCATCAGTGAAACCGTTACACGTCGTCCGGGCGTCGTCCTGTAGTCCGCGCGGTCCCGCCTGCCTAGATAGACGACCGCCTTCCACATGAGCTTCTGCATGGGCCTGTAGATGCTGCGATCCGTGTACATCAGGGTGGTGTATCTCGCGTAGGGCTTTGCGCGGCGATAGAAGTTGAAGTAACCCTGATCCAGGGCCACCTGCCTGCCCTTGTGGGCGTAGGCGAAGTACTCGTTGCCGCGATTAAGCCCCTTGAACACGAAAGTGCCGTCCTTTCCGGACCTGCCGGAAGCGGCCAGCTTGTGGCCCCTGTGCCAGTTGTAGGCGTACAAGTCCACGGTTACGTCCTTGATGGGCCTGCCCGTTGAACCGGAACGAGCCGTGATCTCGACCTCCCCGTCGCCCTGACGGCTCAGCAGGACAATGTCTCCAATCACCACTAGTACGGCCATGAGCCGGTTGTTGTACCTGCTGAAGTCATAATCGGCGGATGCGGCAACCACGTACAGGCCGGGCTTTTTCATCGGGGGTGTCACCCAGGCCCTGTGCATCCTGTAATCGATGGTCCGTTCCAGCGGGACCTCCCACTCGTGGGACGGTTTCGTCTGGCGGACCAGCCTGTTGATCTCTTGTTGATCGGGCAACAGGTTCCAGTCGTCGGCCGTGTTGATACGGCGCTTCATGTTGACCGTGTACGCCCTGAAATACAGCTTGCCGAGATTTTTGTAGTTGATCCCGATGGAGCGCCTCGCGGGTCCGTCGCTTCTCATGGCCTCGATGCCGTAATCCGGCGCCTCGATGGACTTGACGATGTTCAGGCACCTCTTGCCCCCGATACTGGCGGGCAAGGCATCCAAGCCACGCTTTGCGATCTTTCTTGCGCTTTTCAGCGCGTCCTGTTCCCCCGAGTCGCGCACGAACTCGGCCAGCAGGGCGGTTCCCATCGCTCCCCAGGGACGGTCCGACATGCCCGGCAGGCGGCTTTCAAGGTCGGCGCGTATTGCCTTGCGGTCCCGGGCCCCGGTGAACGAGGCGTTCAGCCTGCGCAGTCTTTCCAGGCGGGCCTCGAATGCCGCGTCCCTTTCGCCCTTTTCCGCGTGCCACTGCTCCAGGTCGTCCAGCGCGGCCGCGATCCTCACGAGGGGGTGTTGCCCGGCATCAGCGATTTGCGCGTCCCTGTCGGCGATTCCGGACTTGAGGAGTCCGCCCAGGTCCAGTCGGTAGACCTCGTTCGACTGCTCCGGAGTCCAGCCCTGGGTGTTCGCCAGCAACTCCACGAACAGGTAGGTCACCGCGTCCCTCAGGGTGTCCCGCACGCCATCTGGATAGTCGTTCGGGCTGATGAATTCCTTGAGTGTCTCTACCGGAGCCGTCCCCAGCGAGACACGGTTATTCCACACGCGCAGGTAGGCCTTGCGCGCCTCGTCGTGGATCTGCCGCATGGTCCATTTTTTGAGGTCCACCTCGGCCGTGGACACCACGCGCTCGCGCTTGTTTATTTCCCAGGAATACATGCGCGCGTAGTTGACCAGGGATTGGGCGTAGAACAGTTCCAGAACGGTTGAAGCCGGCTGCTCATCGGGCCATTCCTGGTCCTTCAGGAACCTGACCGCCGTCTCGTAACCATGCAGCGAGGTCCTCAACTGGACCCAGCGTATCAGGCTGCGCGCCCATTCCTCGGAGTCACCCGAGTCGATGGCCGACTTCAGGATCCCTTCAACGATTTCAGATGCCTTTTCGTACTTCTGTTCGTCCATCAGCCGGTCGACTTCCTTCCATCCTTTGCCTGGTCTGCCCTGCCAGACAACGGGTTGAATGGCGCCCGAGTCCGCGACCAGAGGTGAATAAATCACGTCATTGGACGGATCAGCGTCAAGGCCGCCCCCGGTCACGCAGCTCACGAACGACGCCATGAATATCGATGCGACCTTGATTGATGCGATCTCGATTGAACGCATGGTGCAGCCTCCCTGGCAAAGGAAAAAAACGTCTCGCAACCGGTTAGACGAGCATGGCCCTTAAAAGATTTTCCCCTTTCGACCAATATGCCATATTTTCCCAACAGCCGGGCCACTGATTTGTGTGAAACGCCATTGACTCCTTCCTTGATAACGGACCCCTCGATTGGTACCTTCTGGCATCGGGTTCCTTTCGAGGAGATGTTCATGATCAGACATTCACGGCTTGGATTCTGTGCGGGCATGTTGCCGATTCTGGTGCTTTCGTGCAGCGGCGTGGGCGGCACGGCCGGCATATCGGATGTCCTGGACGCAGGTGTCGACGCACCTGAAACCCAGGTGTACCAGGACGCTGCCGATGTCGTCGCGGACTCCGTCGTGTCCGGTTGCGAGGGATGGGCGCCCATGTGCGCCTCCATATGCGGCAGCGATGCCTTCGTGGGCCAGGCCGTGTGCATCAATGACAAGTGGGTCTGTGAAAAAGGCATCCTGATCGATGACTGTCCGCCGAATACCTGTTGGGGGCCTCCGGCACCCGGCGAGGTCTGCGGGCCAAACGCGTGGGAGTGCCGCCCCGACCAGACCGGCGCCTATGCAGCCTGTCCGTCCTTGATTTGCTACGATTGCTTCGGTTTTGAAGGTCCCGTCACAAAGAACGGTTGCCGCTGCGCGTGCGACGGCGCCAATGTCAGGTGCAAACAGGTCCCGGACTGCGTAACCGGGGCCGATTCCAACCTGCCGGGGGTTTCCATCCGGTTCGCGGCGGACAGGTGCTCGTGGACCCTGGCCGAGGCGGCCGCAGGGATCGAGATTCCCTATTCCGTGGTGGTCGATGACGATTTTCAGGACGTCTTTCCCATGCCCCAGGATGCCGGACAGTGCGGCCAACCAGGAACCAGCGGCCTGATCCTGTTCGAAAAGCTGGCCGGCGGCGACCAGTCCTACTGTATCTGCGACACCGGTCTGTGCATGGGCCCGGACAACAAGCCCGTGACCCTGAAAAAGGGCGAATACGCCGGCGTCTTCCAGTGGGACGGAGTCAATTGGGCCGGTCCCTCGGACACGGGCAATCCCAAGGGCCAACCATTCCCGCCCGGGACCTACACCCTGACCGTGAGCGCCGTGGGCAGCACAGATAATCCTGAAGGGCCCGCCTTCAAGGTGGAAGGCACCCTGGAAATACAACTGACAGCCGAGTGAAGTCCGCGTTGAAGGAATCGACCAAATCCTGGATTGCGGGCGGCCTGCTTGCGGCTCTGGTATCGTCCCCGATCTGCGTGGCAGTCGATTTGCTGATCATGGTGGGCGCGGGCGTGAGCGGTGGGGAAAACGCCGGCGCCTTCCCGCTGGCCCTCGGCCTTGTAGCCTTTGCGGGCGGTCTTGCGGCGTTTGCGCTGGCGGTCCCCGTGGGATTCGGCCTGGGGCTGACCCAAAGGCTCGATCTTCGCAATCTGAACAGATTGGCCCTTACGTCCGCCATGGCTTTGCCCATTCTGGCGGTGGCGGCCGCGCTGTTCAACGGGGCCTTTGCTTCGATCACGGACACCGGGCTCAGGACCACGCTCTTCGTGACCGCGGTGGTTCTGGCGGGTGGCTTCAGCCTGTCGGTGGGTTGGTTTACAGCGGGGGCCATCGAGCCATGGTTGCGCCGCAGGGCCGGAAAACTGGCCTTGTCTTTTACCGTTTTTGGGGTGGTTCTGGCGCTTGCGGCATTCGATCTTTATTTGTGGATCCTGTTCACCAGGCGTCTTCCAGCGGGGGTGTGGCTGACCGGCGCCGCCTTTTTTGCGCTGGTTGCCGCGGCATGGGTTGCGTCCCGCAGCATTGTTCCATACATCAGGCGTCTGTCCGACTCTCTGACCGCCAACCGCGGTTTCCGCGTCTTTTTGTGGGCCTCGCCCCTGCTGTTCCTGTTTGCCGCCCAGACCGTGGTTTTCGTTGACCCAGGGGCCGCGCGGTATCTGGCGTCCCGGGGGGGGCTTTCCGGACGATTGCTGCTGGCGATTCGCGATGTGGCGGACCTCGACGGGGACGGGGCCTCCTGGGTCCTGGGTGGAGGCGACTGCGATGATTTCGACCGACAAAGGCATCCGCTGGCCCTGGAGGTGCCCGGCAACGGCATAGACGAGGACTGTGACGGCCGGGACAGGCTCACTGGAAAGACGCAGGAAGGGAAATCGGCCGGCGCG
>JAADHL010000088.1 GCA_013151875.1 Deltaproteobacteria bacterium | reverse complement strand
ATCCAGTACGCCTGCGCCCAAATCGGCTTGCTGCCTTGCCAAAGCACTCGTTTCCGCCGTCTCTGACGCAGATTTGACGGTGGATTTGGGCATTGCTAATCTTCTTGATCGCAGGCCGAATGTATCAGCAGGACGAGAACGAACAACAGGATTGACGGAGCGGCGACAAGCCAGGGATAGTCACCAATTCTCTGGGCCCCATCGGCAATCAGGGTGCCTAGCGATGCATCGGGCGCCTGCACGCCCAGGCCCAGAAAAGACAGGAATGCCTCTTCCTTAATGCTGGCCGGCACCAGCAACGCCGCCCAAGTCACTATGGGCCTCCTGGCGTTGGGTACCAGGTGCGTCAAGGCCAGCCTCATCGGGCCGCACCCCTGAGTACGGGCCGCGTCCACGTAAGGTGTCTTCAGCAGGGAACCCACCAGGCCGCGCACCGTTCTGGACATGCCGAGCCACTGGACCGCGGCTATGGCTATCAGCAGGTTCATGGTGGACGGGCCTACCAGGGATATCAGCAGGATGACAATGAATATGTAGGGCAGACCGTATGCCACGTCCACGATGCGCATCATGAGTCCCCCAACCCATTTCGGGGCCATGCCGGCAACGGATCCGTAGGCTACGCCAATCACCGAGGCAACCCCAGCGGCGATTCCCCCCACGAGAACGGACATGCGGAGGCCGCGCAGCAGCCGCACCAGGGAATCCCTGCCCAGGCCGTCGGAGCCGAGCAAATGGGTTTTCAATACGGGGGCGCCAACGAACTCGTTTTCCTCTACCATGCCGTCATGGTTGGAGTCCATTTCAAGGAGTCCCTCGGTCGAAATGCGCAAAAACCGCGTCGAATCAAGGAGATCTGTCAGGGTGCAGGTCCTGGGGGCGCAGACCGCGGTGACCTCGCGGGCCCACCCGGGCCATCTGGCGAGGTCCACATGGATCTGAATGACCGATATAGTTCCCAACGCGCCCCGTATCTGCCAGGCCTCTGCCATCAACAGGGACAACTTGCGAAACGCGGCGTGTGATTCTTTAAGGACATTGCATTTCAAGACACCGGCGTCATCCCTGAAACAGGCAAGACCCCGGGCGGCGTCGGTCTTGTCCTGGTCGTTCCCATCGACGCCGCTGGTCAAAAGAATGTCGAACCAGCCCTTTTCGTTGTCGAACGTCTGTCCTTCATTCGGCACATCCCTGAATCCCGGCGGGGCGAACGGAAAAGCGGTGTGTTGTTCGTCGTACTTGAATCCGAACAGGGCCGTGGCCGCCTCCGGACCGATTGCTGCCAGCAGGCAGAAGACCACGATACCGGCTGTCGCCCAGTAGCGCGGCGTTTTCGGCGGGAGCGACTTCATCAGGTTGCCCCCCGATCCGAGCGCTGGGCCTTCATGCGTGGATCCAGTAAGGGATAGAGGATCTCCGCGAGAGTGGTGAGGACCACCAAGGCCGTGCTGTATACGAGGACCACGCCCAGGACCATGGGGTGGTCACGATTCAAAGCCGCCCCTACCAGGTATCGGGAAACGCCCGGTACGTTGAAAATACGTTCGACCACCAGGGAGCCCGTCAAAAGACCGGCGATGGCCGGAGGCATGAATCCCAGCATCGGGATCCCAGCGTGGCGCAGGGCGTGGATCCCCGCGATCCTCCATTCGCTGAGCCCGCGTGCCCGCAGATGCATCGCAATGGGTCCGTGAAGGAAGCCGGTGGCGCCCGCGCGGGTCATCCGCTGGAACACGCTGGCCAGAATGATGCCCAGCGTGGTTGACGGCAGAACAAGGTCCAGCGGAGATTCCAGACCACCGGGAGAGAACAGTGGCAGTTTGATGGCAAAGACATACAGCAGGCATGGACCCAGCACGATGGCGGGAGCGCTGACACCCGCGGTGGCGAGGGCAGTCAGCACGCGATCCGTCCACGAACCGCGCCGTGCCGCTGACACCAGGCCCATGGGAAACCCGAAAAGCACGGCTATGGCAAGGGCCAGGGCGCCGATGGCGGCGGAAACGGGAAGCGTCTGCACAAGGTTTTCGCGCACCGTGCGTTCGCCTCGGCTGGAATATGTGACCCCAAGGTCCAGTCTGGCAAGCGAGGCCATGGTATGGAAATAACGGGACAGTATCCCCGGGCGTACCGCCATGATGATCTGTCCCGGCCGAGCGGCCTGCCCGGACCGGAGCAGATTCAGGTAAACGGTTCCCGACACATCGCTGTTGATTTCGCAGCCCGGATTGCCTTTCACCTTTGCCGCTGGGCCGCCTGTCTCCAGTTGGCTGCCCTTGATTGCGGACCATTCCAGGACGCCCACGCATGGTGATCTAACAAGGCGCACAAGGCCCATGCCGGCCAGACTGGCGGCCTCCACCATCGGCTCCAGGCGGCGCTCGGCGGAATCGGGCCCCCCGGGGGCATGCTCCATGAGCAGAAAGGTCCCGGTCGAAACAGCCCATAGGGTGAAGAGCATGGACGCAAGGGTTGTGGCGACCCGTTTCAGCATTGAACAGAGTGTATCATGACGGCCCGGAGGTGAATCCGGACTATCTGTTTTGGGACATTGATCCGCGGCGCCCTTTCAATGTCGTGTCCTTCAGGAACCAAAGCCCATCGGCATTCCTGCAAACAGTCACTCCCCTCGGGAGGTGGTATTCCTTGTTCCCTCCCTTTGTACGAATCATGCGGATGATGGAATCGATGTGGGTGCGGGACAGCCCCAGCGGCGCACCAGTGACCCCTTTGAACGCAAGCAATATCACGTATGGCAGCAGTGCCGCGTCACATGTGTTCAGGTCGCTGGCTTCGATGCCGAGTTCGCCTGAATCCTTTAAGCGGATCATGCCTGCCGCCAATCGTTCAATCCAGGATGCCAAATCCCCCGCCGAACCGGCCAGTTCGGACAACGTGAATTCCACCCGGGGGTTCATCCGCGTGAGCATGGGCAGCAGGTCCAGGCGCACCCGGTTCCTCAGAAAACGTCTGTCCAGATTGGTCGGGTCATCGCGAAACTCGATTGAATGCCTGTCGGCGTATCTTCGGACTTCGTTTCGCGTGGCGCAAAGAAGAGGTCGTACCAGCCCATCCGGCCTGGCAGGGGCAATGCCGCCGAGACCGAGGGGCCCTGTGCCTCTTATCATGCGCATCAGCACCGTCTCGGCCTGGTCGGTCGCCGTGTGTCCGGTGGCGATCAGGTCCGCTCCCGTTTCAGCGGCCATTTCCGCAAACGCGGCGTAGCGCACCCGACGCGCCGCGTCCTCGATGGAAAGTTTTCTCGCCTTGGATACCGAGGCTACATCGACCTTTCGAAAGACCGCCTCCAATCCCCATTCGGCCGCTTTCTTCAGTACGAATCGTCTGTCTGAGTCCGATGTCTCCCTGAGTCCATGATCCACGTGGGCCACCACTATTTCGAGCCCAAGCGCAGAGCGGCCAGTGTTCAGACAATCCAGCAGGACCATGGAGTCCGCGCCTCCGGACACCGCAACAAGCGCTCGTTTGCATCCGTCAAAGGCCCCTGTGATGCGGCAGTGTTCCAGTACGCGCGCCTGCAACGTGTGCTTGCGGGAGGTCATTTGTCCGCCTTTTTTCCGGATAAAGGCTTACCTGGCGGTGCAAGCCTGGTGGCGAGTGACCTGTTGAGGTCGCCGAAGGTCGGTCGCACCACCACGGCCGCCACTTTGCCTTCCCTGTCGAACAAAGGGGTGCCGCTGGGCAGCCTTCCGTTGATCACGATAAGCGTTTCAAGATCGGGGTCCGCATTGCCTGCGCTGGTGACGCTGGACACCGTCAGGAGATCGCCTCCGGCAGGCGCCAAGAAAAAGAGAAGTCTGCCCGGGTCGGCCGCGCCGCTGGGGGCCACGGGCGAGATGGTCGCGTCGCAAGGTCCGTGACCCTCGCCCGAAGCGCAGCCGAGGACCGCCAGGCCTTCCTTGTCGAGGCTTAGCTTCACATTCGCGTTGACGGATTCCTTTCGGCCGTGCATCGACAGTTTCACGGCGTCGGCGTCCTTGACCAGGGTCAGTGAAGTCAGGATGACGCTGTGACCGCCGCGTAGTGTCCTCACGGCCATGCCGAAACGCAGGGGCAGAAACCCCGGGTCCTGGAATTCGAGTGGATGGGGCGTTACGGCCACGAAGATGACCTTCTTGGCCAGGAGGTCCCGAAGCTTTGCCTCCCCCTCAATGGTGGTCAACGGGTTGTTGGCAGCCTGATCGGCGAAAAGATCGCCCGGCACGGTGGCAATCCAGATGCCGAACAATATCGCGAATATTGTCGAGGATCGGGTCCGACGGCATGGATCCACGTTGTTCCCCCGACTGTAGTGTGGTCTTATCTGGAACGGCCCTTTGAACCAGCCTTGGATTCGCCTTCGAGTTCGGCCAGACTTTTCCTGGCCGCCTGGTTCAGAGCTTCACCCACATCTTTGGGCAGTTTGTCACCCAACTTCGCGACCTGGGCTATGACGGCCGAGTACAGTGCGCGGGCCTGCCCTGTCTGTTTCAAATCCGCGGAGCACTGGCCGGCCACCAGCAGGGTTCCCGGCCCAATCTCGCTGGAGCCGATGTATGGTTTCAGGGTCTTCAGGCACTCGGCGGGTCGTGACAGTTCCTTCAAGCTGCTGGCAAGGCCGGCCGCGATGCCCTCGTCATTTCGCAGTTGCAGCGCCCCCGAAAATGCGCTTTTCGCCTGGGCGTACATCTTCGCCTTGAAATACAGGTTGCCCAGCGCGGCATAGGTAACGAATGACTTGGGGTTGAGCTGGATCGCCTGTTTGAATTCCTTCTCGGCCTTTTCGTCTTTTTTGCTCTTTTCGTAGGCGACTCCCATCAGGTAATGGGGGCGCCAGGTGTTATTTGTTTTGACGGCTTTTTTTAGCAATTCCAATGCCTTTTCCGGTTTGCCGTTGTTTATCCTGATTTCGCTCAACGCAACCAGCGCCTCATAATGATCGGGTACGGCGGCAAGCACGGTTTCGAACTCGCCCGCGGCTTCGTCGTCGTCCCCTTTCTGTTTGTCCAGCAGCGCAAGTCCCATGTGAGCGGCGACATTGTCGGCGTTTTTCTTTAGGCTTTCGTTGTAACTGGCTTCCGCCTGCTTTAGTTTGCCCTCGATCATTTCCATGTGACCTCGAACAGCGATACACGTGGGGATGCTTGCCGGGTCCTGTTCCATCAACCACCTGCGTTCATGCTCAATCCGGGGGAACTGTCTCTGATCCAGCATGTCGGGGTGCAATCCCAGCAGTCCAATCCTGACACCGGCCAGTTTCACCTGGATCGCGAAGGAATTTTTTACCGAGGCGGCCTGTTCGTAGGCGGTTATGGCCTCTCTGAAATCGCCCGCGGAATAGGCCTGATCTCCAATCGCTTCATGGGACGCGGAGATCCCTGAGGCGTCCTTGTAGTCGAACAAGGTCAGCCAGGCCCACGCGCCTACGGGCACCAGAACCCCGACCAGTATTACCAGGGCGACCAGCCAGGCCGCGATTCCACCGTGATTCGATCTGCTATCCGACATGTCGTTCACCTATAATTAGACGACAGATTTCATGGGAGTATATCCCATGTGGCCGGCGGCCGACCCGAATTGCGTATCATCAGCCTTCCGAACATGGATGCACGTCCCTGATTTTGAGGCGTGGGAGGCCGGATCTATTGTCCAGCATGAGGTTGAACGCCACATCGACACGGCTGCCAGGGTCGATGCCGTCGACGCCCCCTCCTCCCCACCATATCGCGGGAATCACGGCGCCGTTTCCTTCGAGCTTCATCTGCAGATGTCGTTGATCGCGGCCTACCCTGCGAGCCTGGACCACGGTCACCCCCATTGCCCCGAACACGGGCTCCGGATTCCCGATACCGTGGGGTTGCAGCCCCGAAATCCTGCCAACCAGTTCAACGTCCACTGAATCCAGCGGTAGTTCGCAGTCGAGTCGCAAGGTGGGAACCAGATCGGTTTCATCGATCCCGGCATCGGCCAACTTCTCCAAAGCCTTCCTGAATTCGTCGAT
>JAADHL010000263.1 GCA_013151875.1 Deltaproteobacteria bacterium | reverse complement strand
GTACTGGAAAAAGTGGGTGACGACACGCCGCCCTGCAAAGACGCCCAAGTGGAGTTCTGAACAGGTGGAGTTCTGAATCATGGCGAAAGTGGTCCTTTCCGGGGTGTGCAAGTCATACGGCGCCGTGCAGGCGGTGCGAGACGTGAACCTGGAAATAGACGACGGCGAACTGCTGGTGCTGGTGGGGCCGTCCGGATGCGGCAAGAGCACCACCTTGAGAATGGTGGCCGGACTGGAAGAGATCACGTCCGGAACTCTGTCCATAGGTGATCGTGTAGTCAACTCCGTGCACCCCAAGGACCGCGACATCGCCATGGTCTTTCAGAGTTACGCCCTGTATCCCCACATGACGGTCTTTGACAACATGGCGTTCGGCCTCAGGCTGAGGGGGCTGCCCGCCGCCAGGATCGACGAGCTGGTCCGTTCGGCGGCCGCCACCCTGGGTCTGGAAGAGTTTCTGGACCGTAAGCCCAAGGCGCTGTCAGGGGGGCAGCGCCAACGTGTCGCCATGGGTCGGGCCATCGTGCGCGAGCCCGCGGTGTTCCTGTTCGACGAACCGCTGTCCAACCTGGACGCAAAGTTCAGGGTGGCGATGCGCCTGGAACTCAAGATGCTGCAGCGTAAGCTGGGGACCACGACGCTGTACGTGACCCACGATCAGACCGAAGCCATGACGCTGGCGGACCGCATAGCCGTGATGGCGGACGGCAGGATCAGGCAGGTGGGACGTCCCCAGGAGGTCTTTGAAACGCCGGCGGATAGGTTCGTGGCGGGTTTTATCGGTTCCCCTGAAATGAACTTCCTTGCCGGCGTAGTGGTAATGGAGGGCGATGATGCCGTAATCCGTACCAAAGCGATGGACCTGCGACCGGCCGATGCGCCGGGAAAGGCGCTGGGTCGGTTGTCCGGCCGGGAAATAACGGTGGGCGTCAGGCCTGGGGCGGTTGCGCCAGCGGACCAGACGGACGGAATCAATCGATTCAGGGGACGGGTCCAGGTAGTGGAGCACCTGGGGACCGCGAAATACGCCTACGTGCAGACCGACGCCGGGGTCCTCACGATAAGCGTGGCGCCCGACGTGCCCGTTGAAGAAGGGGCTTCGATGACCTTTTCGGTGCAGGCCGACAAACTGCACCTTTTCGACGAAGACGATCAAAGAATCACTGGAGGTTGAAGGTGAAAGGTCCGTTACTGTCGAGCATCGGCTTTCTTATGACATGCATGCTGGCGCTGTCGTTCCCGTCGTGCCGGAAGGACGCGCCCGCGCCCGGATCCTCCACGACACGGGCAAGGCCCGGCAAGGCAGCCCTAGAGGTCGCGGCAAAGCCCGCCGCACCAGTCGAGATGGTGCTGTGGCACTCTTATCGCGAGGGGGAAAAAAAGGCCATCGAGGAAGTGGCGAAGGCATTCAACGCCGGCCAGAAACGGATCCACCTCAAACTGATGAACATCCCGTACGACGCCATGGTCGACAAGATCACAATCGCGACCCCCAGGGGCCAAGGGCCCGACCTGTTCATCTTTGCGCACAACCTGATCGGCGACTGGGTGGACAATTACCACATCCTGGAGCCAATCAGCCAGAAGGTCGATCAGGCAACCCTGAAACGATTCATTCCCAGAACGGTCAAGGCCCTGGTCTACAAGCGAAGCCTCTACGGCCTGCCCATGGCTTTCAAGTCCCTGGCCCTGTTCTATGACCCGGACGTCATTTCCACCCCACCGTCCACCGGCGACGAACTGTTCAAAGCGGCCGTGGCCGCCACCGACACAAAGACGGGCAGGTACGGACTGGTCTACGAGGCCTCCATGCTGTACTTCGACGCCCCGTTCATTCATGGATTCGGCGGCGTGATCCTGGATGCGGCCGGCCGACCTCACGTCGCCGACGCCCCCGTTGTCCAGGCGCTGACCTGGGTCAAACGCCTGGTCAAGGCCGGGGCCGTGCCGAAGGGCGTCAATTCCGCCATGGTCACGTCACTGTTCAATGAAGGCAAGGCCGCCATGGTGATAAGCGGCCCGTGGTTTCTGGGCGAAATCGCAAAGGAAAAGAAATTCAGCGTAGCCATGCTTCCCAAGATGAAGCCCGACTCCATGGCGCGCCCTTTTCTGGGATCGGAGGCCGTTTTCATGAGCAGTTACTCCCGGCACAAGAAAGAGGCCCTGGAAGTAATGCTCTACCTGACGTCCGACGAGTCAGCCATGACGCGCATAAAGATCGGCCGCCAGACAGTGGCCAACGAAACGGTCTATGCGTCCGCCGATGTCAGGGCTGACCACGTTGTTTCCATGTTCAGGGCGCAGGCCGAAAACTCGGTCCTGATGCCCAGTGCGCCGCAGATGCAGGCGGTCTGGTCCACCATGGACATGGCAATCAACCAGGCTGTGTTCGGCGACGTGGATCCGGCCGCGGCTCTGGAAAAGGCCCAGAAAAAGATCGAATCCGACATTTCGAAAATGAAGGGGACCGGAAGATCAATGCATTGAACCGCATACCTGCGCCGCTGGACCATGCTCTGGCGTTCCTCGTCGTCCTGCCCGTGGTGCTGGCGCCCGCCTATTTTTTTACGCGCATGGAGTCCGCGAGGGAGCAGGCCGCCTTCGAGGACTGGCGCGGCATGGCCGTTTCCAGGGCCGTCTCATCCAACGGCATAGGCAATGGTCCGCTGCCTGGGGGCGCCGACTCCGGTCTGGATTATTCGTTCCAGGTCGCTGAAGGTGGGGTTGACGAGTTCGGGATCTCCAGAGAATCCGGGATCACGGTGATTGACGCAACAGGGACCAGGGCCGAACCGGACCAGGCCCGGGATTCCATCCTGACAGAGGCCGCCGGCGTCGTGCGCTCGCTGCCCATGGGCGTGAACGGGACATGCACCTCCCGCGACGGCGAAATCGTCGTTTGCGGCGTCAGGTCCAATTGCGCGTGTTTCACAGGAAAGCCCTGTCGATTCCATTATGGAGCACGCTCTTCTTTCTGTTCCTCGGGATGTCGGCGGTCTTTGCGCTCGCCCGCAAGACCGAAATGCGGCGATGGGCCGCGGGCCTGATAGGGGCGCTGACTGGGGGGGCTGCCGCTTTTTCCCTTGCCATGGACGCGCGGGCAGTCATTGATTCATCGGCAGTCATCGAACAAACGCTGGCTCAATCGCTGGGGGCCGTTGCCGGGAACCTCCCGCACCACGATCCGGCCACCGGCATTGGTTTCATGGTCTTCGTGGCAATGGCTTGCGCCGTGCTTTGCGCCCTGCTGTGCCGCCCCACTGCGCGGCTGCTGGCAAATCTGCGGGACCGACCCATGATCTATGCTGCCATAGCCCCGGCAATGGCCGGCATGGTCCTGTTGATATTCGTGCCCTTTTTCATGGGCGTGTACCTTGCGTTTCTGGACAACGACAGGAATTTCGTGGGCCTGGCCAACTTCATGGAGATCCTCTTTCCCCAGGGCACGTCGGACACCAATTTCTATTTCACCCTGGGCGTCACGGTCATGTGGACCGTCCTGAACGTGGTCCTTCACGTGGCCATCGGCCTGGCGCTGGCCCTGGTGCTTTCCGACTCGAAACTCAGGGGACGCGCCTGGTACAGGGTGCTGCTGATAGTTCCCTGGGCCGTGCCCAACTACATCACGGCCCTGGTCTGGAAGTGGATCTTCAACACCCAATACGGTCCTGCGAACGCGTTTCTGGCCTTGATCGGGTTGAACCCCGTCGATTGGCTTGGCCGCTCGTTCCTGACCAATTTCGCGGCCAACCTCGTGACGAACACCTGGCTCGGCTTCCCCTTCATGATGGTGGTGGCCCTGGGCGCCCTCCAGAGCATTCCCAGGGACCTGTACGAGGCGGCCGAGATGGACGGCGCGGGCCGATGGGCCAGGTTCACGAACGTGACCATGCCCCTGCTGAAGCCGGCCCTGTTCCCCGCGATAATCCTTGGTTCCATCTGGACCTTCAACATGTTCAACGTCGTGTACCTGGTGTCGGGTGGGGCTCCGGACAACCAAAGCAACATCCTGATCACCGAGGCGTACCGGGCATTCAGGGTGCTCAAGAACTTCGGCATGGCAGCCGCGTATTCCCTGATAATATTCGTGATTCTGGCAGTGTACACGTCGCTCACGAATCGGCTGACGCGTGCGGCGGAGAATGTATTCGAATGAGGAAGGCCGCAAGATACCTGGCGCTGACGATCGTGGTGTTTCTAACGATCCTGCCGGTCCTGTGGGTGGTAAAGATCGCCCTTTCCGGCTCGAACACGTTCCAGGGCGCGGAACTCAGCCCGATCCCGTCGGTCCTGTCCGCGTCCAACTTTTTGAACGTGGTCGGCACCCACGACGCCCAGGGCAACTGGCTCTTTGGCCGCCAGCTCCTGAACTCGGTAATGGTGTCGGTGCTGACAACGCTGGTCGGCATCACCGTGGCATGCACGGCGGCCTACGCGTTCTCGCGCTTCAGGTTCGAGGGACGGCGCGCGGGCCTGTTCATGTTCCTGGTGTCCCAGATGTTCCCCGGCATCCTGATGATGGTCCCCCTGTACGTCATCATGCAGAGGCTGCACCTGCTGGACACGATGATCGGGCTGGTGCTCATCTACGGCATCACGTCGGTCCCGTTCTCGGTGTGGATGCTCAAGGGCTATTTCGACACCATCCCCAAGGACCTCGAGGAGGCCGCGGTGATGGACGGGGCGTCCCCGGCGCGGGTCTTCTGGTCCGTAGTCCTGCCTTTGTCCATGCCGGCGGTGGCGATCACGGCCCTGTTCAGTTTCATGACCGCGTGGAACGAGTTCGTTCTGGCGTACACGTTCCTGTCTGAGGAAACGGCGTTCACCCTGCCGGTGATCATCCGAAACTACGTGGGCGAGCACACGGTCCAGTGGGGCTTTTTCGCGGCGGCGTCCATCATCGTTTCAGTGCCCGTGGTGGCCCTGTTCTTTTCACTGCAGCGATACCTGGTGGGCGGCCTCACCGCGGGCGGGGTCAAGACCTGATGAAGCGGGGGGCTTTATTCGATCGCACATCGTCGATCTCCGACGTTCATTCGATGTATTATCCTGGGGCGTCAGGTAGGTCCAGGTAGGTCAATGGAAGGCATGAGCGGGTACCTCAAACAGGCGTGGCTGATCGCAAAATTCGATATGGGCACCGCCCTGCGCACTCGGCGCGCCCTGGCCGCCGTCCTGTTGTACACACTGGTCGCGCTGGCCACAGGGGCAATCCTGGTCTTCATCGACATGAAACTGGGACGCCAGTTCCAGACGATCAGGGCCGCGACCGATCTGGCCTCCCACGCCGGAGACAAAGTACCTTCACTGGATGAGGTCCTTTCCTTCTTCCTGCACGGCGACAAGGAAATGGCCCGACACCTCCTGGACCTGCCGCTGGTCGTGGCGGGCTTCTTCTGGGTGACGCTGACCTTTCTGCCGTATCTGGTGGCGCTGGTGTCGTTCGACATCGTGAATTCGGAGGTTCGAAACAGGTCGGCCCGGTTCGTGCTGCTGCGGTGCCCCAGGACCGTGCTCCTCGCCGGAAAAATGCTTTCCCACGGCACCCTTTTCCTTGCCGTCACCGTCATATCGAACGTCGCGCTTTTCGCATACGCCTGGTCCGAGTTGCCCGGTTTCCCCATTGCCAGGGCAGGCCTGCTGCTGTTCGAATATTGGCTGATAACCATCGTGTTCGGGTTCTGTTACCTGTCCCTTGCGGCGCTGGTGTCATCCCTGATCGATTCCGGCGGGCTTTCCCTGGTCGTACTGTTCATCGTTCTGGTCGCGATGGGAACGCTTTCGATGAACAACACCATCGGCTTCCTGTCGCCCTCGTACTTCAAGCTGGGGCTGTGGTCCCCACGG
The DNA here is from genome assembly GCA_013151875.1 of Deltaproteobacteria bacterium. GTDB lineage: Bacteria > Myxococcota_A > UBA9042 > DTJE01 > DTJE01 > JADDHL01. Next base: position 3,083 of record JAADHL010000263.1, on the reverse strand, counting down.
CTCATGGACGTGGCCCAGAACCTCCTGGCCTTCGCGGGGTTCGGGTGTGTCTTTCTGGGTCTCGCCTGGGTCAGGCTCCACCGGAGGGACCTGTAGATGGGCGCCGCAATCGTCACTGACGGACTCACCAAGCGCTATGGGCCGAAGCGCGCCGTTGACAAACTGACGTTCGAGGTCCCTCAAGGCTCCATCTTCGGCTTCCTGGGACCCAACGGCGCGGGCAAGACCACCACCTTTTCTCTGCTGTGCGGATTCGTCAGGCCCAGCGGGGGAGGCGCAACCGTCCTGGGCGAACCCCTGTCACGATTGCGCAAGGTACACAACCGCATGTCCGCGCTGCCGCAGGACGCCCGCTTTCACCCGGCGCGCAGGATCCGCGACGCCCTGAGATTTCTGGGCGAACTGGGCGGCATGGACCGTGCGCAGGCCCGCCGCGAGGCAGACCGCGTCCTGAATGCAGTGGGGCTACAGGATTCCGGCGACGTAAAGGGCCGCGCCCTTTCCCACGGTATGGCCAAACGATTCGGCATAGCCCAGGCATTCATGGGCAGCCCGGACCTGGTGCTCCTGGACGAACCCACCGAGGGCCTGGACCCGCGCACCGCCCATTCGGTCAGGGAACTCATCGCCTCCCTTGCCAAACGCTCTACCGTGCTGGTCAGCAGCCACAACCTGTCCGAGGTGGAGGACCTGTGCGACCACGCCGCCATCATCGACCACGGCAAGCTGATCAGGCAGGGCTCCCTGGCGGAACTGACCGAGTCCAACGAGGTGATGATCCTGACCCTGGGCCCCGGCAGCCCGGACCCGACCCTGGCGCTTTCCTCCTTGCCGATCGTGTCCACGATCGAGGCGTCCGATTCCAACGAACTGCTGAGGATCATCCTGAACCCAGTCAAGGGCGAACCCGTCGAAAAGACAGTGACCGAGGTCCTGAGGGCCGCAATAGAGGCGGGCGCCCTGATCAGCGACGTCCACCGCGGCCGCAGCCTCGAAGAAAGATTCCTGGAACTGACCTGACGTTTCGGACGACAGCCGAGAATCAATTCTTTCTGGCGATGACTACAAGGAAACCACCAAAGCGTCGCATGGGAGTGCGGGACAGAAATCGCTCGCGGGCGGCCAGGGCGCGGCCGACCAGCGGGACCTTCATGAAAAATGCAGCCGGCACCGCGATGCGGATGCCGTGGGTCCTGACGTGTTTCAGGACCGGGGGCAGATAGTCGATCATTTCCGCCAGGCCGTCATAGCGTGTGTACACGTCCGTGTCGTCCACGTCGCCGGCCACGGCGGAAGGCGATTTGATTCGCTTGATGGCGGTTCTGAGACTGTGCCGGTTATAGAACTCCAGAGCCACATAACCCCCAGGCTTCACGACCCTGGCGATCTCGCCGACCGCCTCGCGGATCTCGCGTATATGGGCCAGCACCTTGAACGACACGGCAACGTCGAAGGACTCGTCCCGAAAGGGTAAGTGCGTTGCGTCGGCCTGTACCACCGAGGGCACCCTGGCGGACGCGAGCGCAAGCATCTCGCCGGAAATGTCAGCACCGACAACTCTGCCGGCCATTGAAGCCAATCGGGACAGGATCAGGCCCGACCCGCAGCCGACTTCCAGCACGTTCGCGCCCTTCACGAGGTCCTCGACGCAGCGCACCTCCGACTCGTCCAGGAATACATGATAGCCGTGATGGCGTTCGCGTTCGTATCCGGCCGCCATGGCGTCGTAATAGGAACGGTTTTTCATGGGTTCATCCAATGCGAAGCACCTCCGCATACAGCTTGGCATGGGCCCGCGCCATTGCCTCGGCCGTGTGCCGTTTCAACACATAACGCCTTCCCGATGCGCCCAGCGCATCCACCCTGCCCTTCCCCTCCAGCAGGCCCGTCAAGGCCGCGCCCAGGGCCTGCGGCTCCAGCGGAGGCACACCCACGGCCGCGCCCCCATCCACCAGCTCCTGCATCGGCGTGCCGGTCGCCACGATCGCGGGCACACCGGCCGACAGGCCCTCGAGCAACACCAGCGGGATGTCGGTTTTGGCGTATGTGGTCTCGGCGGGCAGCACCTGAACGTCCGCGCACCTGAGCAGGTCATGAAAGACGGGCGTCTTGTCCAGAATACGCGCCCTGCCCCGGTCCAGAAGCGGGGCCAGGTCCTCGCCAAGACGCTTTTCAGCGGCAAGGGACTGGTCCGTCTTGCGCCTGCAAGCGAACGCAAAGAACGCGGGCGTCCGATCCATGATTCCGGCGGCCGCTGCTGCAGTAACCTCGGCCCCGCTGGAAAACTCCAGGTCCCCCGCGTACAGGACCAGGGGCCTGTCGGTGGGCAACCCGAGGTCGTGACGCACCTTTTTCTTTTCAACCGGATCCATTGGTTCCAGGGGCTCTATCCCCGGGGGCACATGGACCACGCGGGCTTCGCGCCTCCCGCTTTTGACAACTGAGCCGACCAGTTCCGCGGCTGCCCTGGACCAGGTTACCACCACGTCGCCGAAGAGCGCGCCCCGCAGGGCCTCGGCCTGGGCCGGCAGGCTCATCACGGTCTGGATTACCTTCACGTCGGGTTTCAGCGCCCTGAACAGGCGGGCCGCCGCGGTTGTCGGTCCATTCGGAGAAAAGAAGAAATGAACCGCTGGAGGAGTGATCCGACCGATCAGGCGATACATCAGCCTGAGTTTCTGCGTCATGGGAACGGAAAAGGAAGACGCAACGGGATAGATTTCCTCGCTTATCGCCCCGGTTCCCTCAGTCAGCGGGCGGCCGCGAGGCGTCATGACCGAGACTCTGATTCCCTGTATGTGTTTTGCGACAAGATACGGCAACAACTTGCCGGAGTCGTTGAACGGCGGGCACAGGGGCTTGCTTACGAACAGCACATCTGAAGGGCTGACGGGCATTTATCAGCCTTCCCGTATGACGGCGCCGATTTCCCCGGCGGCCTCGACAAGCCTGGTCATGACCTCCCGGACCTCGTCGTCGGACAGTGTCCGATCCGGGGCGGCAAAGGTCATGCGGAAGCTGAGACTCTTGCTGCCGTCGGGTATGGGAGGGCCTTCGTACACCGCCACCAGATCGACCCTGGC
>JAADHL010000132.1 GCA_013151875.1 Deltaproteobacteria bacterium | reverse complement strand
AGCTTCGCGATATTTCCCGAGTCGGCCGCGGCTTTGTCCGTTTTGAAACGCTTCAGTTCGCGGCTCAAGCGCTCAATCTCCCTGGCGCGCCTGGCTGCCAGTTCGTCGGCCCGGGCCAGTCGATCCGAGAGGTCCTTGCGCATCCCCACTGCCTCGGCGACCTTGCGCTTCAGCGTCTTGCGCAATTGTTCGGCGTCCTGCCGTCCCGCGGATTCCGACTTCTTCAGCGAAGCCCTCAACTTCTCGATTTCGGCCTCGCGCGCGGCCAGCACCTTGCGCGAATTGGCCACCTCGTCACGGGCGCTCGCAATCTTGCCGGCCAGGTCCTTGATGGTTTCATCCTTCCAATCGGCCTCCGAGCGGGCCTTGGAAAGTTGATCCTCGTACTTCGCGCGGATCTTCCGGTTTTCAGAACGGGCCTTCATCAGCGCGGCTTCGTAGTCCTGCTGAAGCCTGGATATGGCGACTTCCTTTTCGGCCAGCTTTGAAGCCAGCGATCTTTCGATGGCCGATCCCTTGCCCGCCGCGTCGGATCGGGCGGCGGCGAGTTCGTCTTTCAGCCCTTCGACTTCCCGCCTGCGTGATTCCAGTTGCTTTCGCAGGTCGCGCGCCTCGGCCGTCTCGATGGACCTGCGTTTCGCGGACAGGTCGGCGATCTCCCTGCGCAGCTTCTTCAACGATGCCTCGACATTCGCCCGTTCGGACGTAAGCAGAGCCAACTGCTGTTCCTGTTCGGCAACCCGTTTGGAGGCCTCTTCCCATGAGGCGTTTGCCTGCTTGCGGTCCGACTCCACCGCCGCAAGCGCCTTGGCCTCGCGGCTCTTGCGCTGGGCCATGGCCTTGAGTTCCGCTTCCCTTTCACTGACCTGGGACATGATTGAGGCCAGTTCCTTTTTCTTTTCGGTCAGGCTCGCGGTCAGGGCCTCGGCCTCCCTGCTGGCGGCCTCTTTCTGTTGGGCGATGACCTTAGCCTTCTGAGAGAGCGCCTTCATGCGCCGGGCTTCTTCCTGCGCCGCCTTTGCCGCGGCTGCCAATTTGTCCCGTTCGTTTTGAAGCGCCCGCACCCGAGATTCCAGCGATGCTGTCTGCGTTTGCGCCTTTGCCAGCGCCGCCTTCGTCGATTCCGCGTCGGCAAGCGCGGCCTTGTACGCAGCTTCACGCTTGCGCTCGGCATCGTTGATGCGCGCGCGTTCAGATGCAAGGGCCTTTTCGAGTTCGGCGACTTTGTGTCTGGTGGCTTCCAGTTCAGCCGTCAGCGCCGCGTCCTTTCTCTTGGCCGCCTGTTGGGATGCCCTGGCAGCCTGCGCCTTGGCTTCGGCCAGCCTGGCGATTATCGCCTCCTCTTTCTTGCGGGCCGCCCGGGTCTGGGCGAGGTTCCTGCTTTCCCGTTCGGCCAGGGCCTTTACCGCTGCCTGGTGGGCCTCCTCGGCCTTGCGGGTTTCCCTGATTGCCTCCAGTTTTTCCCGTTCCGCGCTGAGGGCTGCCTGCGCCGCCTTTCTGGCCTTTTCCGCCTTGGCAATCGCTGCTTCCTCCGCCGCCCGTTTGGCCTCTGCCTGGGCCGCCAGTTTTCTTGTGGCCTCTGCCTTTTCGCGCGCCGCCTCCGCGGCCGCGGCCATTGCCTCTCGTTCCCGGGCCGCTATTTCCTTTTCCTTCTTTATCAGTTCAAGACGTTTGGCCTCTTCCTCGCGAGCCTCCTTGGCCCTGGCGGTCGAGGCCTCCAGAGCGGCAAGCCTCTCTTTTTCCGCCCTGGCGCGAGCGGACGCGTGTTTTGCTTCCTTCTGCGACTGTTTTTTCAGGATATTGGCTTCAGCCCTGAGACGCTCGCTTTCCTTTCTGCTGGCCTCTTCCCGGGCCTTCAGCGCCTCTTCCTGCTTCCTGAGCCGTTGAACCTGGTTCAGCAGTTCCCGTTCCCGGGACAACTGGTCGCGGACTGAATCGACCTTTCTGGCCAGCTCCTCCGCCTGAACGCCGGAAGGCCGGCGCCCCTTTCCGTCCACCTTGATGATGATGTCTTTGCCCTTTGCCGATACATCGTAGGGGACGTCGTCCCTCAGGCCGATGATCACGCGTCCCACGGGCACGCCGCCGCTTTTGAACTGCAGCGTCCCGATCTGATCGATGACGCCGTTGTCCACCGTCAGAGGTTTGGACACCGGGCCCGTTTCACCACGGGAGATGTCGATGAACAGACGGACGGGATCGTCGAGTTTGAACACGCTGAAGGTCGGAGTTTCGTCCGCCGTCACCCTGATCACGGTTTCGTCGGCCTCCTCGGAGTACGTGATCTTATGGATCCTGTTGACCCCTCTATCACCACCGAGCAGAAGGGCGGGGAGCGCCAAGACCACCGTTGCAAGCAGGCCCGCGAATCTGGCCCTTGTCATCGCAACCTCCCGGAAAATGAGCGCCATTTCACCATTCAAATCGTACTTCTGGGTCGCGAAACACGCCAAGGAAACGGATAACCTCGGGATATTACAAGGTAATCCGTTGCCATTCGCGTTTTTTGGCCTGGTGGAAGCCTGCCCCACAGGGTGGAGCAAACATCATCCACCCTCCACTGGATCCTCCGGCCGGATTGACCGGATCCCTGCCCTGTCATCGTCCTAAATGAAGAATATCCTAAAGAGTGTTCCTAAAGAATGTCTCTTGGTTCATTGCGTGGCACGCAGGTTGCTTGCACCACATTCCGGATTGTCTCATTCCGGTGGAGGCTGAACGTGTTTCATTCGAGGAACCGCGGGAGATATCATATGAGCATGCCCGAAGTCCCCAGACCCTCCGGGTTCGTTCGGGACCTTGCGCCCTATGACGCGGTATCCTCCCTGTCCGCAATCGATGACCTGCCCGATGGGGTGGTGCCCTTGAAACTGGACTGGAACGAGTCCGCCATTCCCCCGTCTCCAAAGGTGATTGAGTCCATAACGGCCTATCTGGGCAATTCCCATCATCTGAACTGGTACTCGGACCTCGGGGCAACACGTCTGAGGCTCGCATTGGCGGATTATTCCGGAGTCGGCGTCGACAACATCCTGGTCACCAACGGTTCGGACGCGGCCCTTTCACTGGTATGCGGCTCCTATCTGGACCCAGGCGACGATGTCGTCGTGGTGTGGCCTACCTACGGTCATTTCATGGTCTTCGCCCGGGCCAGGGGGGTGGAGCCCAGGACGGCGGCCGGTGAAGACCTCTTTGCCAGCCCCACTGATGCGGTTATCAAAGAATTGCGACCCGACACCAAGATGGTCTATTTCGCCAGTCCCAACAATCCCACCGGCGTCGTGATCCCGCCCGAAGAAGTTTCCCGGATGTGCGAAAGCCACCCAAGCACCCTTTTTCTGGTTGACGAGGCCTACTACGAGTTCAGCGGCATCAGTTCGGTCGGCCTTGTCGGGCAATTTCCGAACCTGGTGGTCACGCGCACCTTTTCCAAGTGCCTCGGCATCGCGGGTCTGCGCGTGGGCTACCTGATGGCCGGCGACGAGGTGATGGAAAACCTGAGGAAACTGCACAATCCAAAGAGCGTAAACTCCCTGGGCCAGATTGGGGCTCTGGCTGCCATACAAGACAGAGAGTTCATCGATTCCTACATCGAAGAGGTGCGTCGCGCCGGGCGTTGGCTGGAGGCGGCGCTGGGTTCCAGGGGCGCCGACGCGCGCATCACCAACGCCAATTTCATTCTGGTGCGGGTGGCTGATCCGGGATTGCTGGTCAGCGCGCTCGAGACGGAGGGCGTGTTCGTGAGGGATCGCAGCCATATGAAGGGGTTCGCGGGTTATGTGCGAATCACCCTGGGCACCCTGGAACAGATGAAGGACCTGATCGGCCGTATCGACCGCCTGCTGGAAAAGCATCCCGCTCTGCTTCAACCCTACGCCGGTTGACTCTCCAGGACATGGTTTCTATCATCGAACCCATTGTTTCGAGGAGGTGGATCCATGGTGCTGAGCAAGGAACCGCCGGAGGCCGTCGACGCGAAAAAGACCGCTAAAAAGGATGCCGCGCGGGATCCCATACCGGCGAACAAGGCCAAGAAAACCGAGTTGAAGGAAATGCGGGGCGGATATGCGGCCCAGGCCAGGGCGGTTTCGGCCAGGGAGCAGGTCCCGAAGCAGGGTGCCGTTGCCGCTGTGAAGAGCCCGGACCCCATAGGCGCCTTGCAAAAGGCGTTTCGCGACATGGACCTGCCGGAAAAGCTGGCGCCGACCAATGTTGAAAGCGTGGATTACGATCCCAAGACCGGCGACCTGTCCATCACCTTGAAGAGCGGTTTTTCAAAGCGGTTCGACGAGGAAAACACCATCACCTTTGAAAAAAATGTATCGGGAAACCTGACCAGGGGTGCGTTTTCCGGAATCTCGGGGATCCGGCGGGGGTCGGCCTCCATCGTGTCCATTTCCCGCAAGGGGCCCGGCGTGGTGGCCATCAGGGGCAAGCTGGGGCCGTTCTCCAAGACCCTGGAGTTCAGGGACGAGCAATTGCCGAACCTTCCCTAGTCGTCCGAAAGTTGTCCAAAGTCTTGTGTCGAACAGTGACTGCTATGCGGATCTCCCGACCAGTCCGTCAGCCACGATTCTGGCCGATGCCGGTCGCTTTTCCGGTTCCAGCGCCAGGCACGCCTTGAGGATTTCGACCGCATGCCGAGGGACCTTGCTGGCCTCCAGCGCCTCCAGGCGCTTGATGCGGGCCGCCGGCGCAGTCAGGGCCCCGGGCATCGACCCCAGGAGCGTCTCGATCAGGACGAGTCCGAAAGAATAGATGTCGGAAGCCGGGGTCAGGTCGTGCCCTGCTTCCTGCTCGGGGGACATGTAGTCGGGCGTGCCGCATATATAGGCGGATCGATCTCGGTGGATTTCGAGCGCCTTGGCCATGCCGAAGTCCATCAGTTTCACGCTTCCGTCGGGCAGCATCATGATGTTGCCGGGTTTGATGTCGCGGTGGATGATCTGCCGCTCGTGGGCGTAGCCGATGGCCCTGGCCAGGTCTGACGCGATCCTCGCTACGCGCTCGATGGGCAGACCATGCTTTTCCTGCGACAGGATCTCGTCCAGAGAGCGGCCCTCGATGTACTCCATCACCTGGTACATCCGATTGCCCGCGTTACCAACGTCAAAGACCGTCACGATATTCGGATGGGACATTCCGGCCACGATCTGGGCCTCGCGCATGAAGTATTCCTCGGCCAGTTCCCCCGGGAGGCTGGGGTTGGACAGTATCTTCAGCACGACCTCGCGTTTCAGCACCTTGTCCACGGCCAGATAGACCACCGCGGTGCCCCCCTCGCCCAGGCGGGACAGTACCTTGTATCGTTCGGAAAGCTGCTCGGGCACCGGCGACTTGGAATCCGAAACCGCCTCGGCAGAATCGCTCAACGGCCCCCGGTCTTCGCGCATCCTCGTCAGCGCCCGATCCATCGAGGCCTTCAGCGCATCGTTCATCATCTCGGCGCCTTCCAGCTTGCGCAAAGTGCTTATCGCCACGTCCAGGTAGTTGTTGCGTTCGAACAGACCGACCAGGTACTCCCATACCGGCCGTGTCTTGTCGCTGGGCTCTCCACGTTCGACGAAGAGGGTGTAGTACTTGAGGCTCTCCTTGAGTCGGCCGGCTTCCTCCATGATTCGTCCAAGCAGCAGGCACGAACGTGCGAAACCGCGGTCAGCGGGGGCCGACAGTCTGAGGATCTCCTCGGCCTTTTCCTTGTTGCCCAGCTTGTAGGCCAGCCTGCCCGCGGCCAGTATTTCGCCGGCCGCTACCAGGGCGTCCACCTCCTTTTCGGGATTCTTGACATCCTGGTACAGGCGCGCCGCGGCGGCATGATCGCCGGCCTCCTCGTACATTGCGGCGGCCTCTGAAACCGCGCCGCATTTTTCCAGTATCGGGGCGGCAAGATCGGGACGCCCCGCGTTTTGGAAGGCAAGCGCGGCCTCGCGGTCCTTGCCGGCCTTCAGCAGGCATTCTGCCGATGCCTCGTACTCGCCGGCGTTTTCCAGTTCCCGGGCGGCATCGAGGAACTTGCCGTGATCG
>JAADHL010000121.1 GCA_013151875.1 Deltaproteobacteria bacterium | reverse complement strand
GGCACTGGGGAGGCTCCAACTGAGGTTGATGGATGGACGCAACCAGCGCCGACGCGCCAACGCGACCATCATTATGAAAGGACTCTTGGGGGCGGGCGTGACCGGCCCGGCTCGGGTGGACGCCGGGGGTTTGGGGACATGGAACGCGTTTCCGGTCCGCGTGCGGGACGGCGCCGCCTTTCAGCGCTATTTGTTGCTTCGTGGGATCGATACCAGGTCCGACTATATGTCGATCCTTGCTTTCGAGGAGGAATGGAAACGCCACGGCGACGTCGTCTATCTTCCCAATCACCCCGGAATGGATGCCGGCGATGCCTTGCGCGTGGTGGAAGCGGTCGTGTCCGCGGTCAAGGCCGGATTTTCGGTCAAGGCAGGATATTGACTGTGCTGCCGTTTTTCGCTGACGGATTCGTACTGTCCCGGCTCCCGATGGAGGTTTCATGGGCGGCACGCGGGTTCCCCGCATTACCTTTCTGAGGATCCCGCCGTATTTCGGGATATTGATGGCCCATCCTCAGGAGGCCCAGCTTCCCCTTTCAGTGGCGGGTTCCGCCGCGTATCTGCTGGATGCTGGTTTCGAGGTCAGTGTCGTTGATCAGTGGGTCGCCTCAAGGTCCAGGCGGCGTCTGTTGATCGACGTGGCCGATACAAGACCCGATCTGCTGGTCGTGTTGCTGGATTCCCAGAATCATGGCGTGGTGCTGGAAATGCTCGACGACATCCGGTTCAGGGACGGGGGACGGCCCTCGCTGATTGCAATGGGTCAGTACGCAGACGTGTTCCCCGAGCGTCTTGCCTGGCCGGCCGGACCGTTCGACGCCTGCATCGTCGGCGAGCCCGAGATCACCCTGGTGGAACTGGCGCGTCGGCTGACCGAGGGGGGCGAGCCGCGCGGCATTCCAGGCGTGGTCTGGGCGGATCGGGTCCACGGGGTAACGGTCCGCAATGTCGAGCGCCCGTTGATAGAGGATCTGGACGCAATGCCCCTGCCAGCGTTCGGGATCTTTGACCTCGACTCTTACAGCAAGCAGTCGTCGTTCGTGCCCGTTTCGCACCGGTTGCGCTGGGGGTGGATGCTCAGCAGCAGAGGGTGCCCGTTCAACTGCCGGTTCTGTTCGCCCACGCTGCGCAAATCGACCGGCATGAAGTACAGGGCCCATTCACCGGGGTACGTGGCGGACGCCGTGGAAGAGATGATCAATGTCCACGGATGCAATGCGCTGGCGTTCGAGGACGACGTCTTTTCCCTGTCCCGCGGACGCACCATCGGAATCTGCAGGGAGTTCCTCGACCGGGGAATCGACATACCGTGGACCGCCGAGACCCCCCTTGGGACCCTGGACGAGGAAACGATCCGTTGGATGGCGCGGGCGGGGTGCCGAGGCATTTGCGCCGGCGTGGAGTCGGGCGACGACGAGATCCGCGACCGCCTCAAGGGTGGGTCGCTGAAACGTGACGTCCTGCTGCGCAACGTCGAATTGCTTCACCAAAATCACATAAACTTGACCCTGTATTTCATGATAGGGAGTCCCGGGGAAACCAGGGAGCAGATGGAGAGGACACTCGATCTGGCTGTCAAGTTGAAGCCCATGATCATCCAGTTGGCCTGTTTCACGCCCTATCCCGGCTCCGTCGCCTGGGACGAATACTTGGCCGGCCGAGACATCGAGCCGGAAATGTCCCACTACAACCGATACGCTGTGAACCTGTCGGCCATCGGTCGAAAAGAAGTCATCGGCTTTTATCGCCATTTCTACCGTCGGTTCTATTTCAGGCCGGAGTACATTGTCGGATATCTCCGCCACAGGTTGAAATACACCCTGCGTCAGAACTGGCGCAGGGAAGGGGCTTTCCTGCTTCGTTCACTGATATATCTGGCGATGCCCGCCAGTTCCATTCGTTTCGGTTCTCGTCGTTTTGGTTCTCGCCGTTTCGGACGTCGAAAGGTCCGCGGGGTTGAATGAGTCCGGCCGGGCGCGGCGTGGTATCCTTCCCGGGATGGATGGGATCGGGCAGAACTCCGGCGGCTGGTCAAGGTGGCTGGTCCCCGCGCTGACCGTTGTGCTGTTCGGCCTGGAGATGGCGCGGGCGCCTTCGGTGCACCAGGACTTTGCACCCTTGTACGCGGCCGCGGTCCTGGCAACCGAGGGCAGGCTTGCCGATGCCTATGCCACGGATCCGGTAAAGCTGAAGCGGGCGGGTCCGGTCCTGACGGATACCGCGCACGAACACGGCTACCCCATAAGGCATGTGTCCCGATATCTGCACGCGCCGGCCGTGGCCATGCTTTGCGTGCCTTTCACTGCACTGACTTATCCCTTCGCTGCATACCTTTTCAGGACGCTGTCCCTTTTGGCTCTGGTGGCGTCCGCGTTCATGCTGGCTCGTCTTGCCGGGTGGAATACCAGGACCGGCCCGATCGTGCTTGTGGCGCTGCTGTTCTTTGATCCGGCGCGCATGACTCTGGACCTCGGGCAGACCAACCTGATGGTTCTGGCGCTGGTGCTGTACGGTCTGTCATCACGCGCGGTCATCCGATCCGGCCTGGCCCTGGGTGTGGCCGCGTTGCTCAAGACCTTCGTGCTGGCCGTGCCACTGGTGTGGCTGGCGGCCGGCGGTGACGACAAGGCCCGGAGGGCTGGGCTGACTGCCGTGCTGACGCTGGCAATCCTGAATGCCGCTGCCTATCTTGTTTCCCCGGAGGGGACCTTCGCGTGGGCCGATTCCATGGCCCAGTTGTCCCATTTTCAGTTTTTGTGGCCCGAGCAGCAGTCCCTGGCCTCGCAGGTGGTCCGTGTAATGCACGGGTACTCGGCCGCGGACGTGACTGCCTGGACGCACGCGGTGGTGGCAACGGGTTCCGCTGGGCTGCTGCCCATGGCATGGGCCCTGGCCGTGGGCGCCTTGGCCGCGCTATTGGCCGTATGGAGGCGTCCCGATACCTTTACTTCGGCCGTGCTCGCCATTTGCGCCGGCCTCCTGGCCAGTCCGGTCCTGCACTCTCACTATGGTCTCATGTTGGCCGTGGCGGCGGCATGGGTCGTACGCAGGGGCCGATGGGACGTGGCGGCGGGCCTGTGTCTTGCCGGGTTCGCGCTTCAGGCGGTGCCGCTGCACTCGGCCGAAGGCGCGTTCTGGGTGCCTTTGATTGGTGGGGCATGGGTTCCCTGGGTGTTCTGTTCGTATCGATTGGTCGGTGTTGCATTGGCGTTTGCAGGTGCGTGCCTCGCCGTGATACGCAAGTCGGAGGCAACCGGCGCAAGTGCGCCGTCGCGGACGACAGCCCGCGTAAGGACAAAGTTTGAATAGGAGGGGCGCAAGTGCGCCGGCGCGGGCGTCAGCCCGTGTAGGAAAATCATGGAAGAAAGCGAATACGAAGTGATGGCCTCGGTCGAAGACGGGCATTTCTGGTTCGTCGGCACCCGCGCCATAGTAAAGGACGCCTTTGTGAGGGCCGGTCTCAGGAGGGACCACCGGGTCCTGGACATCGGGTGCGGCACGGGCGGCACCATGCGCGCGCTCGATGGGGCCGCGGATTTCGTGGGCCTGGACGTGAGCCTCAAGGCGGCCCGCCTGGCCTTTCGCCGCACAGGGAACCCGATCATGGCCGGTTCGGCCGTGGCTCCACCGTTTCTCGACGAATCGTTCGATTGCGTTCTGGCGCTGGATGTATTCGAGCACATCGAGGACGACCTGTCGGCAATCAGGCAGGTCCGCCGCATACTCAGACCAGGAGGCGTGCTGATAGCCACCGTTCCATGCCACCCTTTCCTGTTTTCCGAACACGACGAGGCCCTTCACCACGTGCGAAGATACACCAGGAAGGGCTTTGTCGACCTGTTGAACTCAGTCGGAATGAGGACCGAACGCGTGACCTGGACCAACACGATTCTTTTTCCAGCGGCTGCCGTGTATCGCCTTGCGGCCAACGGGTTGCGCGGCCGCGACAAGGCCCCAAAAAGCAACGCCGCCATCAGGACGGGGGCCCTGAACGGCTTGTTGACGCGGGTATTCATGGTCGAGCGCAGAATGATCGCGCGGTTCGACATGCCCTTTGGACTGGGCCTGTTGACAGTGGCCCGCAGATGAGTGAAACCAGTGTTGGATCGGGAAAGATGAAAGAATACGGATCGCTGTTGTTGGTGACGCTGATTGCCTCGGTCATCTCCTGCCGAGGGGAGGGCGATCGACGCGCGCCGATTCCTCCTCCACCGCCGCCGCGGGCCGTCCAGCAGCCCCCCGAAGAGCCAGGTTCGGTCATGAAGCCGATGAAGAAGGTGCGAATCCTGGTTGGAGGCTGTGGGGATGCATGCTCCGAGCCGGGGCTTGCCGCCACCAGGTTCCTGGAGGCCACGGCCTCGAACACGGGTCCTGAACCGGTTGTGAGGTTCCTCGATTCCACGTCGCTGGTCCTGGACGGCAGGCGCCTGGGGGATCGCTGGGTCGAGATGTGGAAGGAGTTGAGGCCGGCCACCCGCAAGGAGTCCATCCTTGAAACAGCGCGGGCCCTCGGGTCATGGACGACGGGGCTTTCGCGCGACCAGGTGGATGAGGCATTGACTTCGGGGCTGAAACCGATCAAGGTGTGGACCAGCGAGGCGATATACCGATTCGAGGCGCCCGGGCTTACCTGGAGGATGGTGTTGAGGCCGCGCGGCCTCGAATGGCTCGTGGTAGAGTTGGAACGCGATGGGGGCGTTAAAGCCCCATTGAACGGTTCTTGAGGTGACGACGATGGTATCCGAAAGCCGGGACGGCCGGATCGCACCCCGATTCCAGACCAGGATCTTCGGGGTATTCAACACGGATATCGACCTGGACGAGACGGAAATGCTCATGACGAACATGAGCCTCGGCGGTGCATTCATCCGTACCGAAAACCCGGCCCAACCAGGGACCCCCGTTACCCTTCAGGTCTATCTGAAACCAGATGATCCACCATTGTCCGTGGCCGGTGAAGTCGTGTGGTGGCGTATGCCGGGTCACGGCGACCCCTCCGGCATGGGCGTCAAGTTCAACAAGATCGACCCGAACGACCTGGAGCGCATGAAGGCATATCTGGCCGGCCTTGTGGAGGCCGATCTGTTCGGCGACTGAACGCCTATTTTCCCAAACAGAAGCGGGCGAAGATGCGATCAAGGACGTCCTCGGTCACCTGGGCGCCCGTGACCTCCCCCAGGGCCTGCGCGGACGCGCGAACGGCCTGGGCCGCGGCCTCCAGCGGCGCATCTGATTGCAGCAGGCCGACCGCCTCGACCGCATGACCCCTGGCTCGGCTCACGGCATCGGCCTGGCGCTTGCCGGCTATGACGCACCCGGAAACCCGACCCTTTTTCATGCGCAGAGCGGCGATGGATCCCAGGCAATCAGTCAGGCGCGACAGCCCCCTGCCGTCGACGGTGGAGGTGAACACCGTTTTCACGTCGGGTCCCAGTCCAGCGACCCTGGGACGTCCCGCCCAGAGATCCGCCTTGGTCAGGACCAACAGGTCGTAATCCAGATCCGAGCCGGACCAGCTTTTCATCCATTCGTCCCGGCCATGGTCCGACCCGTCGATGACAAGGACGCGGACGTCCGCGTCGCGCGCGGCGTCAAGGGCGCGGTTCACGCCTTCCGACTCGACCTCGCCCCTCGATACACGCAGGCCCGCGGTATCCATGAGTACGCAACTGGTTCCGGCCAGAGCGATCTGTTCGCCGACCACGTCGCGGGTGGTGCCGGGTTCGTGATGCACGATGACCCTGGGCCTACCGACAATCGCGTTGAACAGGCTGGGCGTTCGGCGGCCCCACCAGGACCACCCTGACCCCGGTGAGCGCGGGCCTTGCGGCCCGTTCCTTTTCGATCCATGCGTCCATTTCCAGGATCGCTTCTTCAAGGGCGCTGATGGTATCCGTCGCATCCAGTTCCACCCCGTCGTCTTCGGTGAAATCCAGGTACGCCTCGATCCCGCTCAGGATATCCATCATGGATTCACGCAGTTCCATGACGGCCCTGGACGATGCCCCTTTGAGGGCTGAAAGAGCGATTTCCACGGCCTCGTTGGTGGGCGCACCGGAAAGCATGGCAACGGCCTCGGCCTGGGCCAGGTCAAGACGGCCGCAGGCAACGGCGCGTCGCGTGAAATCGCCCGGACCCGCGGCCCGCGCGCCGGCGTCAAAACATGCGTCCAGTACCCTGTCCAGTACGATCCGTCCCCCGTGGCAGAAGAACTCGACCGCCTCCTCACCGGTGTAGGATGCCCCATCCGGGTAGAGTACGACCATGGCCTGGTCCAGGATCTCGCCGCTGGAGGGGTGTTCCAGCCATGTCAGGTTTACGCGTCTTTCCAGCGGCGTCGCAGCCAGGTCGCGACACATCGAAAGAGCAAGCGAGTGCGAGCCAACCCCGGAAAGGCGGACCACGCCGATGGCCGCGTCGCCGGCCCCGGTCGCAATTGCCGCAATGATGTCCGGATATCCTTTCATGACCCCGAAAGGATATCACCAACCTGACGCGAGGATAGGACCATTGCTTCCGACCGGCGGTTTTCGCCTGGGATTATTCGGGTCAAGGATATCTTGTTGACAGCCATTCATCGAATTGAGTAGAAAGGGACGCCCGAATCCGGGGAGGTACAGTGAGTCCGGAAAACAATTCCGACGTTGGCGGCAAAGGGCCGCGAAACGGCATCTTTTCGCAAGCGTATTCCCGCAGGTTGTTCTTCATCCTGGCGGTGCTGGTGGTGGCGGGCCTGTCCGTGCGCTGGGCCCTGGTTCCGAAGTCTTTCGGCGAGAAAGGCCATTACAGGGCATTGGCCCCGCTTGAGGAGATGGCCCGAAAACCTCTCCTTCAGGGGAAAAAGGTCTGCGCCAAATGCCATGCCGACGAATTCACCAGGCACGAGAAGGACATCCACGTCCACGTGCAGTGCGAGGATTGCCACGGTGACGGCAGCGCTCATGTAAAGGCTCGCGAGGCCGGTCTGGACCCGGAACAGGCGCCGATGTTCCGCGAACTGCAACAGGCCAATTGCCTGGCTTGTCACAGGCGTCTGGCGGCCCGTCCCAAGCTGTTTCCGACAATCGACGTCAAGGAGCATTTTAGAAAAGTCAGGGTGAAGGACCCGGCCACACGTTGCCAGGAGTGCCACAACCCGCACGAACCCCTGGCCCTGGATCAACGGGTGTCCAAGGCCAGGATTCACCCCCTGATCCATCCATGCAAGGACTGCCACCACGAGAAGGATATTGCCAAGAAGCCGCTGCCTGAGGGCCACGTCGTTACGTTTACATGTAAGGACTGCCACGCGGACATCGTTGCCGACTTCAGCAAGAAGCCGCACGCCCAATTCGACTGCCGCACGTGCCATCTGTTCCACAAGGACTCCGAGTTTTCCGGACGCATCTTCAAGAACGGCAATCCGAAGTTCTGCCTGATGTGCCACCTCGATCGGCCTTTCAAGGATGGGGACCGCATTCCTTTATTGGAATCCTTCGATGCGCATCTCGATGATGTGGCCGAGGATGACGGCGACCGTGCCAAGCGATGCGTGGATTGTCATCTGGACGAGATGATCCACTCGGTCAAGGGAGGCATAGGGGGCATGGTCTCGACGCCGGAGGAAAGTGAATGAAGAAACGCGAAGAGGCCAGATTGATACATGACGCCGACTCCATCGCCTCGATAACCGGACGCCGCGCTTTCCTCAAGGCCGGTGCCGCCGGCGCCGCCGGAATCCTGTTCACTTTCAAGCTTCAAGACCTGCTTGGCAAGGAAGGCGCGGCCTACGACCCCAAGGGCCACTGGTGGGGATTCATGGTGGACCTCACCAAATGTATCGGGTGCGGCGCATGCGTGCGCGCCTGCAAGGCCGAGAACAATGTCCCTGACGGATACTTCAGGACCTGGGTAGAGCGCTACACGTTCCTCGAAGGCGGGGATGTCAAGGTGGACTCCCCGGATGGGGCGTTCAACGGTTTCAGCAGCGATCCCCCGTACGACCCGAACCTGATCGAAAAGAGCTTTTTCGTACCCAAGTTGTGCAACCATTGCGCCAAAGCCCCCTGCGTCCAGGTCTGTCCCGTCGGCGCCTCATACATATCCGAGGACGGCGTGGTTCTGGTGGACCACAAGCATTGCATCGGTTGTGGTTACTGCATTCAGGCATGCCCCTACGGCAGCCGTTTTCTGAGTCCAGAAGGGTACGCCGACAAGTGCACTCTGTGCTATCACCGGATAACCAAGGGCCTCGACACCGCCTGCGTCCAGGCATGCCCGGTCGGGGCTCGCGCCTTCGGCAATCTCGATGACCCCGACAGCAGTATCCGCAAGATGCTCGGCAAGAGTCGGTACGGAGTGCTCAAGGCCGACCTCGGCACGGAACCCAAGTGCTATTACATCGGCCTGGACCAGGAGGTGCGATGATGGAACACGAGATCATGAATCAGATCACCGGATTCGTGTTTCCCAACGAGATCCACGTCCATTGGACCGTGATGATAGTCATGTATCCCTACATCACCGGGTTGGTGGCCGGCGCGTTCATCGTTTCCTCCCTTTACCATCTGTTCGGGAAGGAGTCCCTCAAGCCGATTGCGCGGTTCGCTCTGGTTTCCAGCCTGGTGTTTCTGGTGTTTGCTCCCATGCCGCTGTTGCTGCATCTGGGGATTCCCGAGAGGGCCTTCAACATCATGATCACCCCCAGCGGCACGTCCGCTATGGCCGGCTTCGGCATCGTGTATCTGACGTACATGATCATAGTGGTGATCGAGGTCTGGTTTTCGTTGCGCGCCGACATCGTCAAGCGTGCTCTGGAGAGCAAGGGGGTAAAGAGATTCTTTTACCGGGCCCTGGCCCTCTTCGACCTGAGCCTGGATGATCGCACCAACGCGCTGGATCACAAGGTGGTGAAGTTCTTTGCCGCCCTGGGGATCCCGGTAGCATGCTTCCTGCACGGCTACGTGGGCTTCCTTTTCGGCTCCATCAAGGCCAACCCATGGTGGTCCACGCCGCTCATGTTCATCATCTTCCTGCTGTCGGCGATCGTGTCGGGCATCGCGGTGCTGATCTTCCTGTTCTTCGTGATCTCGTGGGTGCGTCGCGTTACTGTTGATCGGGATGTGATCAAGACGCTTGCCGGCTTCCTGTGGGGCTTCATGATCATCGACGTGACGCTGGAGATCATGGAGGTGCTCTCGGTGGCCTACGAGCAGACCGAGGCGTGGCAGACTATCGAGATCCTGATAAGGGACAAACTGTTCGTGACGTATGTCGTGATCCAGTTGCTGCTGTGCTCACTGGTGCCGTTTCTGTTCCTGGGCGTCAACTCAGTTCTCCGCCTCAGGGCCAAGATGTCCAATTTTCTGGTCTTCTCGTCCTCGGTTTTGCTGCTGATCCAGGTGCTCGCGATGCGCTGGAACGTGGTGATCGGCGGCCAGTTGATGTCCAAGAGTTTCCGCGGCTATACCAGCTACACCCCCGGCATATGGGAAAAAGAGGGGCTGATACTGGCCTTCGTGATCTTCACCGTGCCCTTCCTGCTGTTGCGGATGGTGGACGGCATCGTGCCGCTGTTCCCGCCCGACTCCGCCCTGGGCAGATGGACGCTCGAGCATCGGACCTGAGCAGTCCCTCGCCGCGTTCCGCCGCCCTTGCGCCCCCCAGGCTCTGCGAGGATACTCTTCAAGGATACTCTTCAAGTTCATTTCGGGAGGAACGGATGCGTTGCGCGGTGACGGCATTGGTGATTCTGATTATTCCCATCTTGGGGTGCGGCGGCGACAATGCGGGCGCGGATGCCCTTGCGGACGTTGCCGATACCGGTCCCGAGCCTGTTGACGCGGTCGACGCGGTCGACGCGGATGCAGCGCGTCTGCCTTTTACCCGTCCCGAAAAGGGTGAGCCGGTCAGCCCCGACGAACTGAAGGCAGCGACGACCATGTATCTGGGCCTGCTGGACGGAACCCGTTACTTCGCCGCCACGAACGAGCGCGTGCACGGCTGGCCGAGATCAGACCCCAAGGGACGTTACTGGTACGGGACCTGGTGGAGCGGCGTCAAGGTCGTCAAGCAGGACGGGAAGGTCACGTTCCTGCATCGCGAGGACGGATCGGACAACAACGGGATGCGGACGGGCCCGATCCTGTCCGCCGCCTGCTTTGCCCAGGTCCTGTGGGGTGATCAAGGGGACCTTGTGCGCAAGCTGGTGCGCGGGTTCAACAGCTGGTCCCTGGCCATGGACCGGGAAAGCGTGCCCAATGACGGGCGTCTGCTGGCGCGAGCCGCCTATCCGGAGTCGATCCTCTCGACCGACGACGGCATTCAGTACTTCATCGATTACAGCCTCAACCGACCCGGCAAGGACCTCGACGAACCGAACCCCCCGTCCATCTACGTGCACAATCCCGACAACCCCCAGTGGGGCGACATCTGGGTCAAGAACAAGCGGTCCAAGGACGATATAGGTCACATGCTCCAGGCCATCGCCTTTCTGCCCGCGTGCACCGTGGATGCCGACCCTGGGTTTCAGGCGGACCTGGACCTGTTGCGACAGCGCTATCAGGCATGGTGCCGCGGTGTGGAGGACAACGACTGGGGCATCGTCACGGTGGACGGGGACTGGAACGAGGAAACGCCCCCGGAAGACCTGGCCCACTATATCGATGCGGGCAACGCCGAGTGCAAGTCCATGCTGGCCATCCGGCTGTACGGCAGGGGAGACCCGGGGGACCTGGACTGCGGCAACGGCCTGAGCCTCCTGGACGAGGAGTGGCTGCTCAAGAACGATTTCCACCAGATCAACCGCAGCTACCACGAGGCCGCGGCCGCGATGGCCTTCATGGAGGGCTTCGAAGACCTGGGCGACCGGATGCTGGAGGGCCTGGCCTGGCGTCTGGACACCATCTTTGACGCCAAAGAGGACCCCGACACGTACGATGGGCCGCACGACCAGGACCTGGCCGAACTGGTGACGATGTCCGCTGCCGTGGGCCTGCCCCTGACGTGGCGGGAGGTGCGTTTCCTTCACCAGCGCATCAAGGAGGCCCACGATACCTACCTGTCCGGTGGAAGTCTGCCTGCCTACAGGGTGTTCGACAAGGACGTGCCGGACGGCGAATACCCTTACAATCCCGGTGGGGGCGGATTCTTCTGGCGCTACCTGGGTACGGTGCTGGGCACCTGCGCGTCGCCGTATCGCAATCCCACATCCAGGCCTGTACTGGATTGCGACATGGTGCGGGCCCATGGGAGCGAAAAATAATGCAGGCGTCGGGTTTCAGGTCGAACATCACGCCGGCGTGAGCTTCCTTCCTTGAGCGTTGGTGTCTTCAAGGCAGCAGTTTGCGTTCCTTGGCGGCCCTGATCAGGTCTTGCTGGAAGTCAGGGTGCGCAATCTCGATCAGGGCCTCGGCCCGTTCCCGCAGGTTCCTGCCGAACAGGTTGGCCGCGCCGAACTCGGTGACTACATAATGAACATCCGCCCGGCTGGTGACCACCCCGGCCCCCACCTTCAGGGTCGGAACTATGCGTGAAGTCTTTCCGCCCTGCGCGGTGGACGGCAGGGCGATGATCGGCTTGCCGCCCGCGGACCTCGCCGCGCCCCTGATGAAGTCCACCTGCCCGCCGAATCCGGAAAAGATGCGCGTCCCGATCGAGTCCGAGCAGACCTGGCCCGTGAGGTCCACCTCGATGGCGGAATTGATGGCCGTCATGTTCGCGTTCTGGCTGACCACGAACGGGTCGTTCACGTACTCGGCGGGGTGCGCCTCGATCAAGGGGTTGTTGTCCAGGAACTGGTACAGGGTGTCGCTGCCCAGGGCGAAGGTGATGATGACCTTGCCCTGGTG
>JAADHL010000020.1 GCA_013151875.1 Deltaproteobacteria bacterium | reverse complement strand
CTCCATGAGACAGGTTTCCGCCCTTGTTCCCAATCATTCGGTCAGCGCCGCGGACGCTGTACTGGTGTGCGGCGGCAGCGCCTATGGACTGGATGCAGCCGGTGGGGTGCTTGCCTGGCTCGAAGAACAGGGCAGGGGGACCAGGGTGGGCTCGATGCGGGTGCCCAGCGTGCCGTCCGCGGCCGTCTTTGATCTGTTCACCGGAAATGGAAGGGTGCGCCCGGATCGGGCGATGGGCCGTGATGCATGCCTTGACGCGCGGGAGGCTGGAATCTTGGAGGGCCGCGTAGGGGCCGGCGCCGGCGCCACCGTTGGCAAGTTGATGGGACTGGAGCGGGCCGCATGGGGTGGCGTGGGTGTAGCCGGCGTCGAGCTTCCTGGGGGTCTGGTGGTCACCGCGATGGCCGTGGTCAACGCTTTCGGCAGCGTTCGGGACCCAGAAACCCGCGCGTTCGTGGCAGGGGCGTTCGCGGACGACGGCCTTCCCGCGGACCCGACCGAACTGGTGATGGCAGGGGTCATGGGCGAGCGTCTGAGGTCCATGACGAATACCACTATCGGAGTTATCGTGACCAATGCCTCCCTGGACCAGGACGCCTGCCGGAGGGCGGCGGTCATGGCGGGACAGGCGCTGCCGGACTGTATAGTGCCGTGTCAGACCATGGTGGACGGTGATATGGTCTTCGCGGCGTCCGCGGGCGAAATCATGGCCGACCCGCATCAGGTCGGTATCGCCGGGAGAAAGGCCCTGTCCAGGGCCGTGATCCGGGCGGTGACGGCGGGCGAGAGGACGGGCCCGTCCCGGCCGGGTTCAAGGACCGAGGCTGAACAATGAATCGGGAAAAGACAATCCATCGAGCGTTCAGTCGAGGGATGGCGCACTGTTTGATTCCCTGTGCCGTCCTCATGGCGGCGCTGTCCCTGTTTCCGTCTTGCAAGGACAAGGAACCGTATTCGGGAAACAAGGGACGCGCGGTGGTCAGGGGGCCTTGGGGCCGTGCCGCGCCTCCGGGAGTCCCGGCCGAACCCATGCCGGTGGCCGTGATCCTGACGCCCGACGGCTCGATAATGGTGACGTCAAGGCCGGGTGGTCGCGACCTGGACATCAGCAAGGTCCCGGTTCAGGCGTACGTCAGGGAAGATGGGACCATGGTTGCCTTCAGGACGCAGATCGAAAAAAAGAAGGGGACCGCGCAAAAAGAATCGGTGTTCACGACACTGTTTCTGGAAGACGACGGCAATACAAGGAAACTTTTTCCAGGCGAAGGTCAGGCCAGACCAGACCTGGAGGAGCTTGGAAAGGCGGACCCCGACCTTGCACGTCTCTACTATCATCGGGAGGCGGTTTCGCTGCTTGGTGTTTCCGGTTCCATCTTTTCGTGGATCATATCCATCGACGGATACCTCGGCGGCGCCCATCCCTATGCTCAAAGGCGGCTTCTGGCGGTCGATGCGCAGACCGGGGCCCCAGTTGACGTCAAGTCCCGATATTCCGGATACGACCCAGGGCGGGAAGGCCGGCTCGGACTGGGTTCGGAGGATTGCCTTACCAGATTCCAGGGAGTGGCGCCCGTGGACTGGATAGGCGGCGACGCAACATGGCTGGCCTTTTTCACCAATGAGTTCGAGTCGTGCAGCGGCGGATATCGCCTGGTGAAGGTGGCCCCGCCGTCCAGCGCAGTGCATGATGGACCGGGTGAAAAGGTCCGTGCGTCCAAGGGAGTCTTTGAAATTCCTGAAGAAAAGCTGCGCGTCAAAGGGGTCGTGGACTGGAGGGCGTCAGCGGACGGCGATGTCGCGGTGATGTTGATGGCCCTTGGCCGCCGTGACGGCCTGAAGCCGCCCTGGTTAAAGGGCGGGACCTACAGACCCGACAGGCGCACCAGGGAGATGCGTGTGTGGATCAAGGGCATGGATGCCCCGGCCGTCGCGGGCAGGGCAACGAGGATCCTTTCGGTCCAGTTCCTCAACGGCCACTCCTACCCCGGGGCCGTCCTCGCCTCTTTCAAGGAGCTGGAATCCCGCCCCTGACGGGACCCGCCCTTCGTTGTGGTAAAGTCTTTTGAACCTTCCGGTGTGACCTTTTGGAAGACGACACGAAGAAACCCGACTCGACCGAACACAACCTGATCGAGGATGGGAACGAGTCCAGGCCCGAACCTACTTCCAAGGTGCCGTTTGATGAAAAGGTGACCGCGGCGGAACCCGGGGACGTGGCGGCCAGGGTGGAGGCCGCTGTCGAGGCCGCGCAGACCGAGGCTGAACGTCGCACAGGCGACCCCCTGTTGGGCGCCCTCATGGGCGACAGGTTCAAGGTCACATCACGGATCGGGACGGGCGGCATGGGCGTGGTATACAAGGCACGCCAGGTCGGCATGGATCGCTGGGTCGCGGTCAAGGTCCTGTTGAAGGAGCTGACACATGACACAAAGGTCATCAAGAGGTTCAAGATCGAGGCCCTGGCCGCCTCCCGTCTGACTCATCCGAACACGATACGGATATATGATTTCGGTATATCGCAGGACGACATCCTGTATATCGCGATGGAGTTTCTGGACGGCTCCAGCCTGGAACGGGTGATCAGAAACGACGCGCCGCTTTCCGCCCGGCGCACCCTTCACATACTAAAGCAGATTGCCAGCTCCCTTTCTGAAGCGCACGACAAGGGCATTGTGCATCGGGACCTCAAGCCGGACAATATTTTCCTGACCAGCGTGGACGGTGACCAGGACTTCGTCAAGGTCCTGGATTTCGGGGTCGCCAAACTCAAGGAGGCGGACAGGAAGCAGGGGACCCTGACGCAGGCAGGCGTGATCTTCGGAACCCCTCGTTACATGGCGCCCGAACAATGCCGCTCGCTTGCAGTGGACCACAGGGCCGATCTCTATGCCCTGGGCGTCATCGGGTACGAATGCCTCACCGGCGACACGCCTTTCGAGGCGGAAAACCCCCTTTCGATACTGATAAAGCATGTTCAAGAGGCGCCGAAACCGTTTTCCGAGGCGCGGCCCGACGTGGAAATCCCGGAGGACGTAGAGGCCCTGGTGATGAGGTGCCTCGAAAAGGATGCCGAAGACAGGTTCGGCAGCGCGAAGGACATCGTCGCCGAGGCGAGCCGGATCGAGGCGCGTCTGGCAGGGCGTTACGAGAGGGTTGTATTCGTTACCGGTCCCCGCAAGGTGCCCCGGCCGGGACGCGATCCTTCCGAGGCAAAGACCTCCCTTGACACCGTGAGCGTGCAGGAGGAGCTGGAGCCACGACCCTCCAGGTGGCCCTGGATCGCGGGTTCAGTGGCCCTGGTTTGCCTGGTGCTGGGTATATTGTGGGCCGTTGGCGTGGGTGGGCCGGGCCTGAAGTCACCGGGTGTCGTGAATCCAACGCCGGATTCCGGCGTCCATGCGTCGGATGCCTGGGAGTCGATTGATGTCGATGCGGGATCCGGGGTGTTGGATGCCCTGGAAACCAGAGCGACCGATCCGGGAATCGTGGAAACTGGACCCGCTGATACGGGGGGCGCGGACATCAAGGTTTCCAGGCGAAATAAACCTCGGACTTCAAAGAAAAACAGAAAAAACAAGAGGAAAGGCAAATCCGCCGACAAATCCGAAAAGCCGGCAAAGAAGCCCGCCGGCTGGACGCCGAAAAACGACAATCCACTGTTACCGACAGGCTTCTGATGGTTCATAGTGTAATCAGCGGGGGGATCCGCGCGTTCGAGGCAGTCCCGATTTCGGTGTCGAAGTGAGCGAGATCGGCAAAGCAGCGGATCGTGTGTTTGGATTTTCATCCGCTCTCAGAAGATACGCCTCGTCGATTACGGACCTCGATTCCGTTCTGGGCATGGCCGAGGCGCTGGCCGCTGGACGACCAACCGAACCTCCAGGGATTGACCTTGAATCCGGGGACCTGTCGGCGCGATTGCGTCAAGGCCGCAAGGCCACCCTGGTTGCGTCGGCGGTAGCCGAGCAGGCAACCGGCGATCCAAGAACGACCTTTGAATTCCTGACCTCGAGCGCCCAGAAATGGATTGCAGCGGCATTCGAGGCCGCCTTTGCATCGACTTGCGCGTCGTACGGCATCGACGTCGATGAATGCGCTGGGGCGTGTCCGTGGGCCGTGCTGGGCCTGGGAAAACTGGGCGCGTTTGAACTGAACCCGTCGTCCGACGTTGATCTGATGGTGATCTATGGCTCCGACGAGCCGCTGCCGTCGGGTGGCCTGACCGCCCATGAGTTGTATGAACGCGTCAGCAGGGAGGCGGCGGCCTTGCTGTCCGAGGCGACGGCGGACGGTTTCTGTCTACGGGTGGATTTCGATCTCAGGCCGGAAGGGAGGGCTGGGGCCCTGGCCAATTCCCTGGATGCGATCATCGACTACTACGAGCAGCATGGAAGCCCCTTGGACAGAATGGCCCTGACCCGCGTCAGGCCGGTAGCGGGTGATCCGGACCTGGGCCTGATGTTTCTGGCATCCATAGAACCGTTCGTGTTTCCCCGAAGCCTGGTATCCGGGGCGCTGGGTTCCCTGGCGGGCGTGCTGGGTCGCCTGAGGGGGGTCGAGCGTCGGGTTCAGAGGGAATTCAATCTCAAGACTGGGTGGGGCGGCATCCGGGACGTGGAGCTGTTCGCCGCGGCCTTTCAACTTGTTCATGGTGGGAGGTTGCCCGAACTCAGGACTACGAGAACCCTCGACGTGCTTGCCGCCCTCAGGACACATGGACTGGTCGAGGCCGCCGACGTGGAAGCCCTGTCCGTCTCTTATGTCTTTTTGCGGCGCCTTGAACACCTGGTTCAATACCGCGAGGACAGACAGACTCAGGATATGCCCCTGACCGGATCGGGACTGCGGGCCATTGCCTCCGTGTTCGACGACGGAATGGAAGAAAGCGCCCTCGTCGCGAGCCTGGACAGACACCGATCCGCTGCCGCTTTGCCGGCTGACCGATTGTTCGGTCTCAAGGCTTCCGGGGTGTCCACCGCTGATTCGCTGGAAACCATCTTGAGCCGGGCAGCGCCTTCCGTGTCAAGGGAGGCCGCGGCCCGCGACCTGGGCTTTGTGGATGTCGAGGCTGCATTGGCCCGTCTGTCAAGGCTTCGGGACATGCCTTCCAGTCCCTTGCATCCAAAGAAACAGGACAGGTTTCCGGGGCTTGGGCGCGCCATGGTGAAGGCCGTCAGCCGGTCCGTCTGGCCTGACGGCGCCCTGGAGTTCATGACCAGACTGGCGCGCTTGAGTGGGAACCTGCGCCTGTTCGACCTGTGCCTGGAACGACCGGGGATACTGGATTCCCTTGTGGCCCTGGGGTCATCCAGCAGGGTCGTGGCTGATGCGCTTGCGCGTGATGCCGGTCTGGCGCTGGAACAGGCCTTGACCGGGTTCGAAGGCGGTGTTCCGGACGCGTCCGAGCTGATCGACGAGGTCGAGTTTCTGGTGTCGGACGCCGGCGATGACGATGCCGGCGAGCGCCTGGCCGCGTTCAGGAAGCGGCACGTCGTGGCGATAGCGATTTCCGACCTGATGGGGCGCGCGAATGACGAGGCCGTGGGGCGCGGTCTGAGTTGCGTGGCCGATGCCTGTATCGAGGGGGCGCTGCGTTTGGCCCTGGGGAGGGAGGTCGAGGACCTTGCCGTGTTCGGATTCGGTCGGCTTGGGGGACGCGAGATGGGATATCTCTCGGACCTGGACCTGGTTTTCGTGCACCGGGATCGGCCCGAACGTCTGCTGCCGGCGGTACAGAGGGCCTTGGGCATGCTGACGGTCAGGGGCGTGGCCGGATCGATGTATACGCTGGACCTGAGATTGAGGCCTTCCGGCAGCCAGGGGCCGCTTCTGGTCCAGGCGGGCGAGTTCGAGAGGTTCTATCTGGAGGACGCCCGGGGGCCGGAACTGCTGGGTTCGTTGAATATGAGGATCGTGGCTGGAGACCTTGGGTTCGGGGAACCGTTGGCGGCGCGTATCCGTGGCTTGGGCGCGGATCGGTTGAACGAGCCGGGCGCGGTGGATGAGGTGAACAGGGTCAGGCGCCGCCAGCACGAAGGCCTTGAAAAAACAGCGGC
>JAADHL010000043.1:2823-8890 GCA_013151875.1 Deltaproteobacteria bacterium | reverse complement strand
TGCGACCTCGAAGACCCGCCGCAAAGGTTCGAGGCGGGCGTGGCCAACGTGGACGGGGCCGTGGGCGCCAGGGCCGCCATCGAATACGTGCGCTCGATCGGTGTGGAACGCATACGCGAACACGTTG
Organism: Deltaproteobacteria bacterium; assembly: GCA_013151875.1. Classification (GTDB taxonomy): domain Bacteria; phylum Myxococcota_A; class UBA9042; order DTJE01; family DTJE01; genus JADDHL01. The sequence goes on along the minus strand of JAADHL010000043.1, from coordinate 8,763 downwards.
TCGAACTGAATCGCATGGCTACCGAGGGGCTTACCCGTTTCAAACGTGTCCATCTGATAGGTCCCACGGACCCCGCCCTGCGCGGCTCGGTGCTCAACTTTTACGTGGAAGGCCTGGACAGCCGCGGGCTGGCGCGTGTGCTGGACGATCGCGAAAACATCATGGTCAGGTACGGCAAACACTGCGCGCATGCCTGGTTCAACAGCGCGGGCGTTCCGGAGTCGGTGCGGGTTTCATTCGCCGCGTACAACACCAGGGCCGAGGTCGACACACTGCTGCGCACCCTTTCAAACCTGCTGTCGATGATCGGCTGAAAATCGGCCGACTTTCCCAAAACCCGCCCTTTCACTTGAAATATTATTCTTTGATGCGGAAATATGATCAAAATCATCTCCCAAGTTTCTTTGCTGCTATCAACTGGCTGATAATTATGCGACTGTTCGGGTCTGATTTCTCTGAGTTGTGGGAGGAGGATTGTATGAGAACATTTCTGAAAACTGGGTTCCTGCTTTCGGTTCTGGGTGCCCTGGCATTCGGCGCATTGGGCTGCGAGGGCCCGACCGGCCTGCAGGGTGAACCCGGGGAGGCCGGCCCAGCGGGACAGAATGGTGAACAGGGGATCCAGGGTGAAAAGGGCGACCCGGGACAGCCTGGGGAGCCCGGTGAAAAAGGCGAGAAAGGTGAAAAAGGGGAACAGGGCGAGCAGGGACCTGCCGGCCCCAAGGGCGAGCCCGGTGAGGGCGTCCTGGTCGAGCAGCCCATGACCGCCGAGCAGGAGGCGCAGTTCAACGCCGACAACGCGGCGTGTCTGGTGTGCCACGAGGGGGCGAACCCGGGCATGGTCAAAGATTTCAAGCTGTCCCAAATGGCCAAGGAGGGCGTGAAATGCGAGGACTGCCACGCCGACAACCCGGACCAGCCCACGGGGACCGAGGCCCACCGCCTTTACCCAACGCCCGAGACCTGCGGCGCCTGCCATCCGAACCAGTATGAGGGGCACCGCGCCAACCGACACTCCATCGCCTTGATCCGTCAGATGGAGTGTGGGCGCTTTGACGATTTCCCACAGGAGTTCAAGGTCGGTTCCGGCTTCCACTTCACCCAGGAAGACGTGGACCAACTGTCGGAATTGATGAACCTCGAGTCCCAGGGCGCGCCGGCCGACGCAAGCCCCATGAGCGTGCAGATGTGCGGCCAGTGCCACTACGTGGAAAATCGTTGCGACAGTTGCCACTTCCGGCACCGTTTTTCGCCTGACGAGGCAAGGCATCCAGGCGCGTGCGCAACCTGTCACATGGGCCCCGACCACCCCCATATCGAGATGTACGAGCATTCCAAACACGGCATCCGCTTCGACATCTACGGCGACACTGACACGGTGCCGGTGTGCGTGGACTGCCACATGCCCTACAACGACCAGATGCTGGGCAAGAAGACCGCGCCGGACGGCAGCAAGTACACGGACCACGACCTTTCCCACGGCATTGCCTACGGACCTGTCGGCGGCGGCGCCAAGCGCAAGGGTTTCGTCAAGGACCCGACTTCGGGGCGCGTAAAATTCGTAAAACGCGATGATGGCGCCCAGTACCCGGAAGTATGGCTGGAGCGCAGCGACGGCAAGTTCTACGATGCCCCTGAGGGCGGCAACGTCGTGTTCGACGACATGTGGCAGATGAACATCGCGGACTTCAACGCGAACGGCAAGCAGGACTACGCCGTGGCCCAACCAGTGGACGACGCTTCCGTGCTGAACGCCAACCGGGATTTCATGCAGCAGAAAGTGTGCGGACAGTGCCACTCCAAGAACTTCGCGCAGGAGCAACTGCTGATCGCGGACCTGGTCCACGAAAACTCCAAGGCCCTTCTGGCGGAGGCATTCGACATCGTGAGGGCCATGGCCCTTACCGGAATGAATCCGGTGGACCCGGACGACAAGCCGGCGAACCCCGAAACAGGCACGACCGGGACCTACGGCGCCAATATGAAGGTCCGCAACCTGAGCCTGATCGAAAAGATGTATTTCGAGGCCATGAAGTACGACACGGTGAAGGCATGGAAGGGCGCGTTCCACCAGAACCCGGATTACACCCACTGGTACGGCTGGACCGCGCTGGCCATGAGCGTTGGCGCCATAGGCGATGAGGCCACCGACCTGGTCATGATGAACCTGTGGATGCAGGGCAAGGACTACACGGGCGCAACGGGCGACCCCTATGCCGACGGCCTGTATCAGGGCGTGATTTTCGAAACCGCCAGCATGACCAACCTGTACGACAAGTACCCGGGACCGAACGACTTTGACCTGCCCAACTACGGCAAGGACATCGACGTTGACATGGACGGAACACCCGAGTTCATCGCGGATCCGAACAACCCCGGCACATACACTATCGGTGGAAAGACCGTCACGTTCAACTGAGGCTCTCGCGGTACGCGACCTTGGGGTGTTATATTGCCTGAATGACGATCCGACCAACAGGACTGAACCGAAAAGAACAGGTCTTCCCTTCCACGGCGGCGGCCTTCGCCGCATTCGCCATCACCCTTTCCGTCTTTGTGTCGATCAAGCTGACGGTCAGCCATAAAATGATCCTGGCGGACCGATTCGTGGACGGCCTGGGATGGGCCGAGGCCCTGGCGCTGTCCGTGTATGCGGCGTGGCTGGTCAGGGTCATGAGCGACGCGCGCCAGGCATCGAGGTGGCGCCCACGAATATGGATGGCCTTTTCGCTGGTGTTTTTTTCGCAACTCGCGCTGGGCTTGGCGGGATTCAAAGATTTTCTGATGACCGGAAAACTGCACCTTCCGGTGCCGGCCATGATTCTGGCTGGGCCTTTGTACCGTAGCGAGGGTTTCTTCATGCCGTTCCTGTTCGGCGCGACCATCCTGTTCGTGGGTCCTGCCTGGTGCAGTTACCTGTGCTACATGGGCGCATGGGACCATTTCGCGGCGGCGGCGGTCAAGAGGCCGGTGCGTCTGCCACGCTGGAGAAGGCCCCTTCAGGTAGGCATGGTCGTGGTCGTCGCTGGGACCGCCCTGGCCCTGAGGGCCGCGGGTGTGGGGGCCGGCGCGGCCACGATGCTGGGAATTGGATTCGGCCTGGTTGGTGTGGCAATCATGGCGTCATGGTCCAGGCGCACCGGACAGATGACCCATTGCATCACCTGGTGTCCGATAGGGGCGCTTGCCACGTGGCTCGGCAGGCTGAACCCCTTCAGAATCGGCATAGGCGACGCCTGTGACGACTGCATGGCCTGCACTGTAACATGTAGATATCATGCCTTGACCAAAGAGGACGTGGCGCGGCGCAGGCCCGGGATTACGTGCACGCTGTGCGGGGACTGTGTAAGGTCCTGCAAGGACAGGGCGATCGGCTACCGGTTCCCGGGGCTTTCGCCTGTCAAGGCCCGCGCCGTCTTTCTGGTGCTGGTGGTGTCGTTGCATGCGACCTTCATGGGTCTGGGCATGGTTTGAGTCTTGAAGAGGCACCCTGAAAAAGGGGGCCAGGAGGATTATGGATGACGACGACTGAAAAGCGATCCGGCTCTATTCCACCCGCAGAGCCCCAGAGGTTCGCGGACCTCGTGGATTTCCAGGACGGCTCAATAGTCAGCCGCACAGTGGCCGCAAGCAAGGCCGGCACACTGACCCTGTTCGCATTTGACGAAGGACAGAGCCTCAGCGAGCATTCGGCCCCGTATGACGCCTACGTCACGGTGCTGGAAGGCGTCGGCGAACTGGTTATCGACGGCAAATCAGTGACCACGAAGGCCGGAGAGACGGTCCTCATGCCGGGCAATATCCCACACAGCGTACACGCAGATGAACGCTTCAAGATGTTGCTGATCATGATCAGGGGCTGATTTCAGGCAGGCGTTACTTGTGTCCGGCCCTGAGCGCCGCGGCCTCGGACTTGATGCGCGCCAAGCTCTCTTTCATGGGGGCCCAGCCGTACCAGTGCATGTAATCCGGGTTGAAGTGGAAAGCGCCCTGGAAGGCCCGCATGCGGTACTCAAGGAACATGACCCACAACTCCTGTTCGGGGGCGCTGGGCGCTTCGTAGAACTGGAGCAGATCAGGCGCAAAATCCCAACCCTTCGGCTTCTTCAGGATGCCGTCGTCATAGAGTCCCTTGACCACAAGGATGGCCTCGGCCATCAGCTCGTCGGCGGCCTTGATGACGTCGTCGGCCGTCTCCAGTTGTTCCCTGGCGTAGGACTTCGAGTGGCACTCGGAACAGATCCCCAGCATCTTGTCTCGTTCCACCTGGAACGCTTTCTTTGTAAGGCGGGCCACTTTGCCGGCCTTGACCACGTCGAGGCGGGCGGTCGGGTTGCCCTTTGCGTCCAGCACGCCAAGCGCCTTCAGAATGACCACGCGGTCTTTAAGCCAATCAGCGTCATCCTCGGGCAATCTCACCGCCAGGAAACCCCAGGAGGTCATGACCGCATGATTGCCGTCTTTCATGTGGCACTTCTGGCAGGTGGGCGCGCGCCCCGTGTCGCCCTCGATGGACCAGATGGAGCCGTGCTTCGAGGTGGAGTACATCTCCCACTGCGGGTGGTCGAAACCCATGTGGCATGTCCGGCAGGCCCGCGGGTCCTTGGCCTCGGCCTTGGAAAAGGAATGCCTGGTATGGCACGAGTCGCAGGCGCCGGTTCCATAGTGCACGCCGGCCTTCGCAGCGTCTTTCCTGCCGATCTTGTGGCAGTTGGCGCAGCCCTTGTAGCCCTTGCCCGAAATCGGCGTGGGCTGATGTCCCAGCATGGGCATCGCCTTCATCGCTATCCAGGCCAGGGAATGCTTGCCCTTGTCGTATTGCTTGACCTGGTCTTCATGGCACTGGCCGCACGTATCGGGCGTCGGGATCTTGACGAGTTTGGAATCCGTCGCTGATTTGTGGGCGGATCCGTGGCAATCCGAGCAGTCCACCTCACCGGACTGTCCCATTTTCCCGCCAAGGAACTGCTTCACGATGCCGGGAGTTTCCTTCTCGTGGCACGTTACGCACGATGACTTGGGCGCCTTTTGCGATTTCTTCCCGGCAGAGGCCGGCGAGGCCACCATGGAAAGGGCTGCACAGCCGGCCAGGACCAAAGAAAGCTTCATCATCATCCTCCATTTCAGGCAACAAACAGGTCATTCAAATCGGAAGTAACCTATACCAATATGGTCTTGTTTGTCAAACTAACCTGGTATTGCACAGGGCTGTCGCATCCAAATCGTGTTTGGTAGTGAGGTTGTCGGGTACGGGTACGGGTAAGGGTAAGGGTACGGATAAGTAGAAACCTTACCGAGGTTAATTTTCAAACCCGAATCAGCGTCCTGAAATCAACCTGGGTGAGGTTTGCATGAACTCGCAACCCTTTGGAGTTACAGGGTGTTATTAGAAATACCTTGACCCTGTAGTAGGGTACGGGGTTTAAACTTTGCCCAGGACTCGACGGAGGCCGGTCATGGCAGCGTTGACCATCGGACAGGTAGCCCGGCAGTCGGGCGTGGGCGTGGAAACGCTCAGATTCTACGAGAGGACGGGACTGATAGAAGAACCGCCGAGGCGGGACTCGGGGTACCGCCAGTATCCCGTTGACACCGTACGGCGCGTCCGGTTCATAAGGCGGGCCAAGGCCCTGGGGTTCACGCTGAAGGAGATTTCGGACCTCCTGTCCTTGAGGGTGGACACGGACAGCACGTGCGCGGATGTGCGCGACAGGGCCAGGTCCAAGATCCTGGATATAGAAGAGCGAATCCGGCGTCTTGAAGGCATGAGGGATGCCCTGAAGCAATTGGCCGCGACGTGCGCCAAGGAAGGCCGGACGTCCGAATGCCCCATTCTGGAGGCCCTATACAGAAAGGAACAGGACGATGATGAAGGTTGAATTGATTCATGACGACGAGTGCCCGAATGTTGAAACTGCTCGGGAGAGGCTGCGTCAGGCT
>JAADHL010000043.1:0-2816 GCA_013151875.1 Deltaproteobacteria bacterium | reverse complement strand
CGGGATGAAACCTGGCTGGAAGGAGTATCGAATTGGGGATTCGGACATGCCCGAACGATTGAGCCTGTACGGATCGCCCACCATCCTGGTGGACGGAAAGGACGTGGCTGCCGCCGAAACGGCAGATACGAACACCTGTTGCAGGGTCTACGTCGGCGAGGACGGCGGCTTTCAGGGGGTGCCCTCAATAGAGCGCATATCCGAAGCGCTGTCGGCTTCGGTCAGGCAGGGCGGCAGCGTCGCGGACGCTTCAGGTACCGGCCGCAAGGGCACCTTGGCTGTTCTTCCCGGGTTGGCGCTGGCTTTCCTGCCCAAGGCTGCCTGTCCGGCGTGCTGGCCGGCATACGCTGGTCTGTTGGGGGCGCTGGGGCTTGGCTTCTTGATGGATGCTGCGTATCTGCTCCCGCTTACCGCCGGGTTCCTGGTTCTGGCCGTGGGCGCAATGGTCTTCAGGGCAGGGAGGCGACGGGGCTACGGCCCGGCCATGCTCGGACTTGCGGCCTCGGGCGTGGTGCTCGTCGGAAAGTTCGTTCTGGACAGCGATACGGCCATGTACGCTGGCATCGGCCTGCTGGTGGCCGCGTCGATCTGGAACACATGGCCGATTCGTCAAGGGGCCGGACCGGCCTGTGTCGAGTGCGCTTCCCTTTCCAAGGGGCGATAGGACCCTTTCGACAATGTATGTCCAAACCCGAATCAGCGTCCTGAAATTACATCATTCCGCCAGAGCCCATCATGTGACCGGAGCCGCTCATCATTCCGGCGCAGGCGCCGTGGTAGTTCGATTCCTGGTCGTTGGACCCGTCAGTGGCGTGGCCCATCGTGCCCAGGCCCTCACCCATGTCGGATATGCCCTGCTTTACCATTTCCGCGCCGGATTCATGGTCGGAGGGGTCGGTCGAGTTCATCATCCCGAATCCCTGCTCCATCCCGGACATTCCCTTGTCCATCATGTCCATGGCCGATGTCATGGCGTCCATGCACTCTGCCATCATGTGACCGTCGTCCATCATGCCCATGCCCATGTTCATCATGGATATGCCTTCCTTCATCATATCCATGGCCTGCATGAGTTGGCTGATGCCTTGTTCCTGCATGCCGTCTTCGTACGTCTGCATGCCCTTGCCGGCCATCGATATGCCTTCAGAGGCCTGTTCAATGCCGCTGTGGATCTCCTTTACACCGGACGGGCCGCCCGCGCAGCCCGATGCCACGGCGAACAACAGCAAGGCTGCTCCAAGGGCCATGCCCGACACCGTCGTCTCGATTCGCTTTTTCATCCGGTACCTCCATGAGAATTCGAAAAACATCTGTCGGGCCTTTCGGCCCGGATTTGCACGAGTATTTACGCAAAGACGGTGCCACTGATCCGAGAAAAGACGGTCGCGCCTGTGATCGCGCGCCAACAGTTTGTTGTCATTGTGAAAAGAGGCAGGTGGCAGGATCGGCGGAACACTGAATTCATCGGCTTATGTGGAAAGGAAAATGGGGGATTCTGAACAGGGATAGATAATAGTCAACAAGATCAGTCAATTGTCGCGGCTTGCGCCCTTACCCCAGCAACCTCACTCCTGAAGCGTACCGACATGCTCCCGCACGGCGAACCTGACCGCTATGGGCAGGGAACCCACGAAAGCCGGCCCTATGGTGAACAAGGCAATGGTCAGGAACAGAGAGCCGGAAAACGCGACGGGAGCGGCGGAACCAAAGTCAACGCTCAAGGCGATGGCCACTGCCGCCAGGTATCCGATCAACGCCCCGAAAAGACCCAAAAGCGTTGCGGGCATGGCGAGAACGGTTATCAGGAATATCGCGCTGCCGCCCATGGCCGCGATGGACGCGATTTCGAGCCGACCGGCAAGCGCCCTGAGATAGGACCAGATCAGGATACACAGCGCCACGACCGCAGCCGACGCGGCGTACAGGGCCCACCTGTGCCCGGCCAGCACCACGCCGATTTCGTGATCAGCGCCCCGCGGGTCTCTGGGGGCGATCAGCGACACATTGTCGACGCGTGCTCCGATCCTTGCCTCAATGGCCCCAAGTTTATCCAACTGTCGCGGGAAGACCCTGATCACGTTCAACATTCCCTGTCTTTCGAACAGTGACTGCAATCTTTCGAGTGTGGTGAAGACCGCAAGGTCCTCGGGTCCTCCATTGGACGGCAGGACGGCAGCGACCCGCAATCTACTCCCCTTGAAAGACAGTATGTCTCCAGGCCCGGCGGGCAGGTCCGACGCGAGGACTGAACCAAGCGCAACATCCTCGCCCTCAAGGCCGCCGAGCGCGGCGAAAGGAGAGGAAACCCTGGAAGGGTCCACGCCCACGAATGGAACCAACCGACCGTTCATGAAACCGCGGACAAAAAGACGGCCTTCGATGGCTCTGACATCGGAACCCAGGTCATCCTGAATCTGAAGCAAGGTCTTCGTGGAAAAATATCGGTCCTTCATATCGAACCGGGCCAGGTCACGTGATGTGATGCCGGCAGGGACGACCTTCAGCGGCGGCCCCATCTGGTCCGTCCGGGCGGCCACCGCCTCCTCGCGGGATCGGGACAGGATCTCGAGAGTCGAGCACAGGGCCACGGCCGATGCCACGGCCAGCACTCCGGCCAGGGTCCAGCCCTTCCTGGCAGTCAGTTCCCTCCAAGTCATCCATACGGCGGTATTCATGCCGCGGCCCCTCTTGCCATTAATGTGCGATCTCGTTCGATCCGGCCGTCCCTGAGCCCAATCATGCGATCGCCGGATTCGGACAGCCTGAGGTCGTGCGTCACCATGATAATGGTCTGACCGGCCCCGTTCAGCGTAACC
>JAADHL010000120.1 GCA_013151875.1 Deltaproteobacteria bacterium | reverse complement strand
GCCGTCTTCGGTCCTGTCGCGGGCGCTCAGGTTGCGCACCACCGATGCAGCCACCTTTCCGTCAAGGACCAGACCGGCCTTGACCCTGGTGCCTCCCAGATCGATGCCCAGGGTGGGCCTTTTCCGGGCAGGTGCTTTTTGGTCCATTGCCTAGAAGCCCCTGTTCAGCATGTCCGGGTTGTCCATGAGGAATTCTTCGGCGTCGCCGAGGTCGTCGGGTGTGTCCACTTCGAGCCATGACAACCCCGAAAGATCGCAGGTGACGGCCGGAGTGTGATTGTCGGCAAGCGCCTGAAGCACATCCTCCGCAACGGCAGAGTCGCCGTGCGCGGCCCTGGCGGCCTGGAACGAACGATGATAGGCGTCCAGGCCCGATGGGTTGACGAGGGTCATACCTATATATCCCATATCGAAATCAGAGAGTTGCTTGGATATTCCCAGCACGCGCCCAGCACCGTCGGACCTCACCTTCATGTCGTCATCCTGCAGGTCACGGTCGGTGTCCACCGCGGCGACGACGTCCCCCCCAGCGTCGGTCAGGCGTTCAGCAAAGGCAAGGGATAGACGTGGTCCACGTTCATCAGCAGGAAGTCGTCCTCGACCCGTTCAAGACCGGCGGCCACCGAGATCAGGTTGGCCTTTTCATACTCGGGATTGTGGGCGACGATGACGCCAGGCGCCTCTTCGTCCAGAAAAGCGACCACCCGTTCGGCCTGAAACCCAGTCACCACCACGATCCGACCGTCCTCGACGACCGCCCTTTTCGCGAACTCGAGGGCATAGGACAACAAAGGCCATCCAGCGCACGAGACAAGGGCCTTTGGAATCCTTTCGGTGATGGGCCGCAGGCGGACACCCATGCCGGCCGCCAGGATGACCACGTTTTTCGGTTTCATTTGAATAACCCGGTTAGTTGACTGATTGCACCTATCGTCCTGACCCCGGGGAAACTGCTTTCGAAATCCCTGCGCGTGAATGTTCCCAGTTTTCCCACGAAATCGACCCCAGACGAAACGGCCCGCTCGGCATCCTTGAGGGAGTCCCCCACGAACACCATCTGATTCCTGTTTACCTTCATTACTTCCAGGATGTGATTGAAATGATCCGGACCCTTGAAGAAGTTTTCACGCGCGCCCAGCACGAGGTCGAAGCTGACCCCGTCGGCCCTTTCCACAAAGCGGTCAACCAGTTCCTGGAAGTTGTTGGACGATACGATGACCAGATAGCCGCGCGCCCTGAGGCGTCCGATTGTATCGACCGTCTCGTCCGAGAACGTCTCTGAAAAGAAACCATGCAGTTTGCCCTGCTCGAATTCGTCGGATGCGTCGTCATTGCGGGGATCGTCCGGGAACATGACCTCCAGTTGCTGTCTGAAAGGGATGCCGGACGTCCTCAGATACTCACTGCGCGCCCACTCGGTTTCTTTGCCGAAGCGGCGGTGAATGACCCCAGCCGCGACATCCGCAAAACCGTCCATGGTATCGACCAGGGTGCCGTCGAAGTCCAGGACGATGGCCCGTTTGTTCGTCAAAACCTGCATCCCGTGAAAGACGTGTGTGATCCCGCAGGAACCGTGCCACGGAAAATAGAGGGCGTGCGTGAGGATGTCAAATCCAGGGCCAAACAATCCGTGCCCAAACAATCGATCAGACGAGCGTCAATCAGATACCATCAACCATTGTCATCGACTCATCGACTTCCCAATTTGCCTTCCGGCCCGATCCTTGCTACTTATCCGCCTGGAAAAACGGATTGTAGAAGGGAAGGAGACTCATGTCACAGGCAAAGAAAATCGCGGACGCCAATGGAAATGTCGGGGTTCTGATTGTGGGGCTGGGCGCGGTGGGCACCACGCTTGTCGCCGGGACGCATCTGGTCAGAAAGGGGCTGGCCAAACCCATCGGATCATTGACCCAGATGGGCACCATCAGGTTGGGCAAGAGAACGGAGGGCAGGCACCCACTGATCAAGGAATTCGTGCCCCTTGCCGACCTGGACTCCCTGGTGTTCGGGGGGTGGGACATATTCGGGGACAACGCCTATCAGGCCGCTAAGAAGGCGGCCGTGCTCAGCAACGAGCACGTGGACGCGGTCAAGGAGGAACTTGAGGCATTGAAACCCATGAAGGCCGTGTTCAAGCGGGAATACGTAAAGAAACTGGACGGGCCGAACGTCAAGTCCGGCGCCGACAGGTGGGAGCTGGCGCGCCAACTGGTCGACGACATCGAAAGATTCAAGGCCGAAAACTCCTGTGAGCGGATGGTTGTCATCTGGTGCGCCAGCACCGAGGTCTTCATGGAGGAAAAACCGGTTCACGCAACTCTGGACAGCTTCGAGGCCGGTCTCAAGGCCGACGACCCCGACATTCCCCCCAGCATGATCTACGCCTACGCCGCCCTCAAGACGGGAACGCCCTTCATCAACGGCGCCCCCAACCTCACGGTGGAGGTGCCTTTCATGCGCGAATGGTCCGCGCGCACGAAGGTGCCCATCATGGGCAAGGATTTCAAGACCGGCCAGACATTGATGAAGACCATCCTGGCGCCGGGATTCAAGGCCCGGTTGCTGGGGCTCAACGGCTGGTTTTCGACCAACATCCTGGGAAACAGGGACGGGGAGGTGCTGGACGATCCTGGCTCGTTCAAGACCAAGGAGGAGAGCAAGCTGTCCGTGTTGGACACGATCCTGCAACCCGACGTGTACCCGGACCTGTACGGAGATTACACGCACAAGGTGCGGATAAACTACTATCCGCCCCGTGGCGACAACAAGGAAGGCTGGGACAACATCGATATCTTCGGCTGGCTGGGATACAAGATGCAGATCAAGATCGATTTTCTGTGCAGGGACTCGATCCTGGCGGCCCCCGTGGCCCTGGACCTCGTGTTGTTGACCGACCTGGCCGCGCGTGCCGGAATGGGCGGCATCCAGGAATGGCTGTCGTTCTATTTCAAGAGCCCTATCGCGGCGCCCGGCCTGAACCCCGAACACGACCTTTTCATCCAGCTCACCAAGCTGAAGAACACCCTCCGGTACCTTATGGGAGAGGACCTCATCACCCACCTGGGCGTCGAGTACTATGGGTATTTCGACGAGGGATGACATGTCCAGGACCGTCCTGGTCACCGGGGCCGCGGGATTCATCGGCTCCCATGTCTGCGAGAGGCTCGTGGCGGCCGGTGATCGCGTCGTGGGCCTCGATAACTTTCATGACTTCTACGACCCGTCCATGAAGCGGGAAAACCTGGCGGCCCTGGCCGGCAAGGACTCCTTTGAACTGGTCGAAGCCGACGTATGCGACGTCGATGCCGTCTGTCGGGCCTTCGAGGCCCACTCTCCCGGGGTTGTGGTGCATCTTGCAGCGCGGGCCGGAGTGCGCCCCAGCATCGAGGACCCCAGGGGTTACGTCCGGACCAACATCGACGGCACCATGAATGTCCTGGAGGCAGCCGCGGCCGGCGGGGTGCGTCGATTCGTGTTCGCGTCCAGTTCGAGCGTTTATGGAAACACACGCGCCATCCCGTTTTCAGAGGAGGCCAGGGTCGATCAACCGATCAGCCCCTATGCCGCCACGAAAAAAGCCGGCGAACTGCTGTGTCACGCATGGTCCCATCTGAACCGGATTCCCCTGACCTGCCTGAGGTTCTTTACGGTCTATGGCCCCCGGCAAAGACCGGACCTGGCCATATACAGGTTCCTCAGGCGTGTGGCCCGCAAACAGGCCATACCCGTCTACGGCGACGGGACCAGCAGTCGCGACTACACGTTCATTACGGACATCGTCGACGGTGTGATGGCTGCCATGGGGCTCGATGATGGCTTTAGGGTCTACAATCTCGGCGGATCCAGCCCCGTTACCCTGGCGGGGCTCATAGGCGCGGTCGAGGAAGTAACCGGGTGCGAGGCTGTCATTGATCGACTGCCCTCGCAGCCTGGTGACGTGGACATGACCTTTGCCGACCTGCGGCGTTCACGAGACGACCTTGGCTATGAGCCCGAGGTTTCGCTGATCGACGGCCTGCGCATGCAGTTCGACTGGATGAAGCGGCACGACCGTATCTGACCGAAATTCATGTAAAACGAAATATGGGATCGACGCCCCCGATCTTCATCTATCTGGTTCGGATCTCGGCGGTGGTGACGATATTGGGATGCGAGCCGGTGATATCGTAGCGGGAATTGGAGGGGCTGCGATCCGTGATGATGGTCAGCGCCGTAAGCGTGGCGCCGACGAAGTACATCACCGCAACCATCCAGGGCAGGCCGGCGGCGCACAGCAGCATGAACAGGAATATATAGCCGTCCCTTTTGGCGATGGGCTGAAGATAGACCACCAGGAAATTCCTGAACCATGACGCATCCGGTGACTTGCTGAAACTGACCCCGCCGCTGTCGGTCGTTCCGTTGACTATCAACCTGGAATAGGTGACCCAGTAGGCGGGAAGGGTCAGCAGGACCGCGACCAGGCAGAGACCCAGGAACAACTGGCCGGTAGATCCGCCGAAATAGTTGTAAAGGCCGTAACCCATCGCCAATGCGAAGATCACCGTCGAAACGTCGTCCAGAACGGTGTCGAGCCAGGCCCCGAGGCGAGAAGACTGGTACTTCAGTCTGGCGACTTCCCCGTCGCAGCCGTCGAGAATGGATGAAAACTGGAGCAGCAGGCCCCCTGCCAGGAAGTTGGAAGTAGCCATCGCCGCAGATGCGGCGAGGGCGGTGACGAATGTGATCAGCGACAGCATATTGGGCGTGATGGGCGTCTTGGCCAGTATCCCGGATATCGCGATCGATATGGGCCTGTTGACCGTGCGCGAGATCAGGCCGTCCACCCGTTTGCGCAGTGAACTGAGCAGCATGCGGCGGGCCTTTTTCCAACTGGCCTTATCCGTGACCGGGATGGACGGTCTTTTCAGATCGACCCACCTTATGGTGTGGTCCTGAGCCATGTTGTATGCCTTTTCCGCGGAGCCGGCCGCCGAAGCCAGGCCCGATCTGACCTCGCTGCCGACCACAATGACAGGCCTTCCGTGGGAGCGCGGCCTCAATGCGGTGATCTCCGTCGAATTCTGGTGAAATGAGGCGATCTCGTTGCCGAGGATAGGTGGGCCGACCAGTTCGCCGGGATACAGTACGAGGTCGGAATCGCCGCTCAGGTCGGCAGCCTCGACTCCGCCGGCCTTTTCCAGCATCAGCCTGGCGCGTTCGGCGAGGCCAAGACCAAGCAGATTGCGTTCGTTTTTGAAAGGGCCTCCGTTTACCGGGGGCAGGATGATGAATTCCATGTCCAAAAACCAGTTAGAGTCCAATGACGCCGGGGCGTTTCACAGCAAATAGCGTGCCTGGACGTCGGGAGCGGTCAAACTAAGGGGCTCCAGGCCGCGCGCAGCCCCGGCTTGAGCTCTCGGCGGCGTGTTCAGCAACGTGGGTGTCAGTGGCCGCGGGACTGGATGAATCTTTATCCATAAATTGGACGCAAGTTTTCCAACTGCCGCACGTGGGGGCCCCGATGAATGGAACGCAATCCTTGAATGATGTACGCTAATCGAGGCCGGAAACCGGAGGTTGAATGATGAGTGGACAGCGATCTGGTCGTTACGCGCCATGGCCAGTGCTGATTCTGGCATGCATGCAATGGTCGTGCGGCTCCTCCAGTGACGGCCCGATTGATTCGGATTCGGGACTCAAGGACGTCAGACTGGACATCGTGGTTCCCAAGGACAAGATTGGCAAACCGGATTCGGACATGGGCGAAAGCGAAGATGCCGTCGAAGCCATGACGGACCAGATGACCAAGGACACCGATGAACCGGACGCCGTGGCGGACATCGGTGGCTCGGACGTTGAACCTCCGCACGATTTGGCAAAGGAGGCCGGACCTCTTTCGGGACAAGTCAAGGTGGTGCCGGAACTGCTGGACTTTGGATTCGTCCCAGGGGGGCAGGAGGGCAAGATTCCCTTTGCGGTCAAGAATATGGGGCCAGGCGCGTTGATACTGGACAAGTTCACGATTGCCGGCGCGCCGGAGATCAGCCTGCAAGTCGGCTTTGACCCCAAGGTCCTGAGTGACCACGTTGAATACGACGTGCAGCCCGACGTGCTCCTCAAGGC
>JAADHL010000134.1 GCA_013151875.1 Deltaproteobacteria bacterium | reverse complement strand
TGGCGGCTGTCCACCTTTTGCACCTTGGAGCCCTCGAAAGTAATGTCCGGAAACCGCTCGGCATCCAACCACATCTCGCCCTGAAGGTGGGTGTCGCGCATCTTGATGCCGGTCCGCAGGGACTTGGTGGGGACCGCGAACTTGAAGTGGGCGTTGCTGCCTCCGTCGAGGTTCAGTTCCCCCGATATCGAATGAGTGGTCCCCAGGATGTCCTCGATCTCCATTTCGGACTCGAAGGTGATGTTCACCAGCTTGGACGGCACGTCAAAGCTGAACTGCCTGGCGGAGGCCGTGACACTCCACATCAGCGCCGCCACGATCGCAATCGGTAATACTGCTCTGTTCATTTTCCGCTCCTTTGTGTTGCATTGACCGGTTCCCATACCGGCCCGGTTCATCCATTGGTTGTGCAAGATCGAAAAACCTTACAGCCATTGTGCGGACCCCAGGCGAACACGTCAGTAAAAGCACATGGGGTCGAGGTCCCTGAACACGTCGAGGCCCTGGCCGTGGACCACCGCCATGCACCCGCCGCACGTGGGACGGAGGGCGCAGGACCGACATGCATCGCTGCCCCTCCTATATCGCCCGGCCAGCGGCGAGTCGTACACGTCGGCGATGGTCTGTCGCGGAATGTTGCCCAGGGGCGAAGGAAATTTCCGACAGGCATGCACCTCGCCGTCCGGGAGCACGGCCACGAAATTAAAGGCCGCGCCGCACCCGAAACCAGTGCATCCTCCAAACGGTCCCATTTCCCTGTGGTCTCGGACGATGTTCAGCAGGTTGTCTTTCCAGGCGATGGCCGGGTTTGCCCGCGCGGCGTCCACGTACGCCTCCAAAAAAGCGGCATAACTGTCCCTGTCGGGCAAGGCGATGTCCGCGCCCTCGCCCACCTGGGCCAGCCGGTTGAACGTGAAATCGTCCACTCGTCCCTTCAGCATGCCCGCCAGTTCGATGACCTGGTCCAGGTTGTCCCTGGTCAACGTGAGCATCACCTGTGAATCGATTTCCAGGTCCCTGAGGGCGTCCAGGAATCCAAGCACGCGATTGAAATGGCCTGCCCCGCGCATGTGGTCGTTGTGTTCGGCAAGCCCTTCCAGGCTGACCTGGTAGTAATCGGGGCGCTGGATATCCAGAATTTTCCGAAGGACGCTTTTGGATGTCGGGTTGCCCAGAATGGATAGGGAAAAGCCCCTGTCCGACGCGGCCCGATACAATGCCATGAAATCAGGGTGCAACAGCGGGTTGCCCCCGGTAAAGCAGACCTGTCCCTGTACGCCCCGATCCCAGCAAAAGGTCCGCAGGTCGTCCAGGATACGCAGGCCGTCTTCAAGGGTCAGCGGGGATGGAAGCGTGCGGTCATAGCAATGCCGGCAATGCAGTTCACACTGGTGCGTGATATGCCACTGCAAAGTGAACACCTGGGCCACAAGAAACCGTTCGGGCGTATCGCGCGCCCCTGGAAACCCATGGGGGTCCCTGCGGATGCGGGACTTGGGCGCCACCAGGATCCCTCGATCGACGGCGCGCCGGATCACACTGTCGAGGGCCCCGACCGTGACACCCGCCGCGGCCGCATGCTCTGCCCGATCACCGCCTTCCGCCACCAGTTTCAGGGCCAGCAGGTCCTCCTGGGTCGCGCCCTTGAATACAGGCTCGCCCGAAGCCGGGTCCAGCCATCCCAGGACCCACCACTCTTCATGAACAGGGGAAGACGGCGGGGAAGTGAAACCGGATTCGATTACCTGCGTCAGGTCCCAGGACAGGCGTTCGATCTCCATGGTCGGATTGACGCAGGGTTCATCCACCGGCTCGAAAGCCGCGCCCCCCTGGGATTCCACGCGGTATCGAAGCCACTCCAACCTGGCAAGGTCAGGTAGAAAATCGGGAAAAGTGCGGGCGGAACCAGGATCTACGGACCGGCCGTCAAGCATCTCGATGAACCGCTTTGGGTCGTCGAAATGCTTGTCTTCAGAGGTATCCGGTCCCGCCAGACCCCCGCCCAGAATCGATTCGGTCAGGGGAAATGAGGGCATCAGCCGCAGGACCCCTTCCCGCAGGAAGAGCCGCCCTTTGCCTTGTGCTTGGACTTTTCGTCGGCCTTGGATTTGTCCTTGGCCTTGTCGTCCGCCTTGGCCTTGGACTTGGACTCGTCCTTTTCGGGTTTGGCGCTGCCTCCGCATCCGCTGCCGCCACATCCGGTCGGGCCGGCCTGCGCGGTCGTACGCGCTGGATGCGCCTCAGCAGTGCCTCCGGCGAGTCCGGCGCCCGAAACCAGGCCTGCCATACCCAGACCAGCAAGAATCGTTTTCCATTTGTCGATCTTCATGAGCATCCTCCTCTCCGAACCATCGTCCGGATTCCGGTTGATGGAAACGTAATCAGACAAAGATCCCCCGATTTGCAGTATTTTGTCAAGCGACGCAGGCCCAAACGCGTCCGCAACACAAGGTTTTTTGAGTCTGAACGTACGTCGTCGAAATACAAACGACGGTTGAGGCCCGTCCGCCGCGTCCCTGCAAAGGAATACATTCGTCGATGCGGGTCGCTCAGAACCTGTCCGCTGAGGCGGCCTGCCAACGGACGCGCCACCAGTCGGGCATTCCATCCGGTTGCAACAACCGGCCTTCCGGCAGACATGGATAGACCTCCCCGAGATGCCTGATGACGTGGTCCTCCTCGCGGTGAAGCACGTGTTCAGGACGAATTTCGTCCGGTCCTTCCAGCCCCGCCGTGGCCGCCAGTTCCAAAAAGGCCCTGATTGTGGCGCGCTGAAAGTTGTAGACACGACGGGTCTTGTCCGAAACATCAAGGGCCTTGGTCCGGGATGGGTCCTGGGTCGCGACACCGACCGGGCAGGTGTTGGTGTTGCACTTGCGCGCCTGGATGCAGCCAAGGGCCATCATCATCCCCCTGGCCGAATTGCACAGGTCCGCGCCCAGCGCCATCGCGCGGAACAGGTGAAAGCCCGTGGTTATCTTTCCAGCGGCAATGATCCTGACCTGGTCGCGGACTCCGATCCCGGCCAGCGAGTTGCGCACGAAAACCAGGCCCTCGCGCAAGGGCGTCCCCACCGAGTTGGACAGTTCCAGGGGCGCGGCCCCGGTTCCGCCCTCGCCGCCGTCAACCGTGATGAAGTCGGGCCTCAGGCCTGTCTCTACCATGGCCTTGCATATACCCAGGAATTCCGATGGATGCCCCACGCAGAGCTTGAAGCCCACGGGTTTGCCCTTCGACATCTCTCGCAGCCGGGCCACGAATTCCAGCAACCCCCTAGGTCCATCGAACGCGGTGTGCGCGGGCGGCGACACCACGTCATGACCCAGGGGCACGCCTCGCACCCCGGCGATTTCCTCGGTCAGTTTGGCGGCGGGCAGTATGCCCCCATGTCCCGGCTTGGCGCCCTGGGACAGCTTGATCTCGATCATCTTTACGCTCTCGCGCGCGGCGTTTTCAGCAAAGAGGCCGGGATCAAAGCGGCCATCGGAGGTGCGGCATCCGAAGTAACCGGTGCCCACCTGCCAGACCAGGCCCCCCCCAGGCGCCAGGTGGTAGGCGCTGAGCCCACCTTCCCCGGTGTTGTGGCAAAAGCCCCCCTTTGCGGCGGCGCCGTTCAAAGCGAGGATGGCGTTCTTGCTGAGGGCGCCGAAACTCATGCCTGAGATATTGAGGTGAGAGGCGTCGTACGGTTGGGCGCATTCCGAGCCGCCGATCCTGACCCTGGGCTCCCGTTCGGGTGGAGTTTTCGGCGCCAGCGAGTGGTTCATCCATTCGTATTCGATGCGATCAACGTCACGCTGGGTCCCGAAGGCCACTGTGTCCATGGTGCCCTTTGCACGCTGATAGACGACCGACCTGAACTCGCGGGAAAAGGGGGTGCCGTCCGTGTTTCCTTCCACGAAGTACTGTTGTATTTCCGGGCGAATGTCCTCCATGAGACGACGACCGTGCCCGATGATCGGATAGTTGCGCAGCAGGGAATGCCTGCGCTGCAACACGTCGTGCAGGCCCAGCAGCACCAGGGGCGCCACCAGCACGAACGACCACAGCGCCAATGGCCAGCGCACGGCGATCAGGATTATCGCGGCGGGCACCACCACAGCCGAAACCAGGAACGCCTTTCGCATTGTGTTTTCCTCCAACCGATTCCTGCACGCTACACGTGTCCCGTCGGTTTTCCAACAAGCGCGGCGCCAGTATACGCACCACTGCCCGCGTCAATCCCCCCATGGAACCGGAAGTAAACGATTTCGTTCCGAAGCGCTGACGGAACATCCCCGAGTTCCGTTGCCAGTGATCCAGATGTCAAAAAAAATGTAGAATCCAACCAACGCCCCAGGGTCTACGGCGCCCGGGGAATCAGTGAGCATCAGCGGAGCGTCCCGATGATTCGTTCGTCTCATGGAGTCGGGTTCGAGCGACTTTCATGGGTCGTGATGGCAATGCTGGTGCTGTTGGCCTGGTTTAACCGCTTCATTCAGGACGACGCGTTCATTTCGTTCCGTTACGCCCTCAACCTCGTCAATGGAAACGGACTGGTATTCAACCCCGGCGAGAGGGTGGAGGGCTACACGAATTTCCTTTGGACTCTCGCGATGGGCATTCCAATGTATTTCAAGTCTGATCCGGTGCTCTTTTCCCTCCTGCTGGGCATCCTTTTGTACCTGCTCACCCTTTTCCTCACGCTCCGGGTCTCCACCATCATGTTCAAATCCAAGGGCGTGGCCCTGGTGGCCGTCCTGCTCTTGGGAACAAACTACACATTCAGTTCTTACGCCACGGGCGGTCTGGAGACGCAGTTTCAGACCTGCATGTTCATGGCGGTCCTTTATGTCTTGTGGTCCGCCCAGAATGCCGGACATTGGAGCAAAAGGGCCATGCTCGCGTTTTCGCTGCTTTTGTCCGTTGCCACACTCGCGCGCCCGGATTCAATGCTTTTCGTGGCCATGGTTCTTCCCGTTGGGCTGTACTACGCGATAAAGGGAGTGGAGACGAAGTCCCTAAAGGCGATAAATGCCCTCATCATGCTCGTTCCGTTCACAATCGTGATAGGGGCGTGGCTTTTTTGGAAATGGTCCTATTATGGGGACATCCTACCCAACACCTTCTATGCAAAGGTAGAGTCCACCACCTCGGCCTGGAGAGGCGCGTACTACGTCTACATCTTCCTCTTTTCGTACTGGCTGATCCCCTTTCCTTTGCTTTTGGCGGCCACCGTGCGCCGTTGGCTTTTCCGCCCCGAACCCAGGATATGTCTGTTGGTCGCCCTGGTAGGCGTCTGGCTGGCCTATGTGGTGATGGTTGGCGGTGATTTCATGGAGTTTCGGTTCCTTGTCCCGATTCTGCCACCCATGGCGATCCTCGGGACATGGCTGATTTTCGTTCCAATCCAACAAAGGGAGGTACGAATCGCGCTGGTGGCCATCATCCTTCTGGGCTCCCTGCACCATGCCCTGACGTTCGGCAAATCCACCAACCTGAACGGAATCGAGACCTTCGAGCAGCTATCCGGTCATGTCGAGAACCCCCAGGCAAACTGGCGCGACGTGGGCCGGGTCCTGGGGGAGTCCTTCCGACACGACCCTGGGGTACTGATCGCCACCACTGCGGCCGGAGCCATACCGTACGAATCCGGACTTACCACGGTGGATATGCTGGGTCTCAACGACAAATGGGTGGCGAGGCACGGGAAAGCCAAGGGTTCGAGGCCGGGGCACCAAAGGATCGCTCCCCTGGATTACCTGGTGCGACGGGGGGTCAATATCGTGGTCGGGCACCCATGGATCGAACCCATTGC
Source organism: Deltaproteobacteria bacterium (assembly GCA_013151875.1). GTDB lineage: Bacteria > Myxococcota_A > UBA9042 > DTJE01 > DTJE01 > JADDHL01. The sequence goes on along the minus strand of JAADHL010000134.1, from coordinate 314 downwards.
AGCCAGCATCCAGTACACGTCAGCCGACCTGGAACACCTCATGCAATCGGACATCACCGAGGATTCGCCATTACCCAGCCATGCAGAAATGCTTGAGATCCCCCTGAAAAAGGGTTTCAAACTGATCGTTGTCTACCTCTTGCGCAATCCAACTGTCGATGAGGCGATTCGGCGTAATGGATGGCGGGTCCATCAGATTGAAAACCATGACGTCCGCGCTGATCACGTCTCTTGACTCTGGATTATTCAAGAGTTTTCGCGTTGGGTTCGGGTACGGGCACGGGCACGGGTACGGGTACGGGTACGGGTACGGG
>JAADHL010000188.1 GCA_013151875.1 Deltaproteobacteria bacterium | reverse complement strand
TATTTTTGCCCTGACTGTGTCGCCTAAAGCGCCTACGGTTGGTGAAGCTCTTCGCAATCATCCCGATATTAGTGCGTGTGCGGTTCCCAGGGCATTGGATTCGGCTATGAAGCCGTCCGTTTCGGCAGGGCCGAAATGATGCTGGCGGGAGGCGCTGAAGAATTGCATTTCTGGGGGGCCGGCGTGTTCGACATCCTGCACGCCGCATCCACGAAGTACAACGACCGACCCGACTGCACGCCCAGGCCTTTCGACGCTGACCGGGACGGACTGGCGGTGGGCGAAGGCGCGGGGTGCCTGCTGCTCGAAAGCCTTGAACACGCGAAAAGTCGAGGGGCGACGATCCTCGCCGAGATTCTGGGCTACGCCACGAATTGCGATGGAGGTCACCTGACCAACCCGAGCCCCGACGGCATGGCCGGTGTGATGCGCCTGGCATTGAAGGATGCGAACCTGGCCCCCGGCGACATTCAGCACGTCAATGCGCATGCAACAGCCACGGACCTCGGGGACAACGCGGAGGCCAGGGCCATACACGACGTGTTCGGCGATCGCGTGCCCGTGAGCGCCCTGAAGGGATATCTGGGCCACACCCTGGGTGCCTGCGGGGCTATCGAATCCATCGCCAGCATCCTGATGATGCGTGACGGGTTCATGGCTCCGACAAAAAACCTGGACAATCCGGACCCTGAACTGCCGCCGCTGGATCACGTGATGAAAACGGTGCGTGAGGCCCCCCTGGATATCGTCATGAACAACAACTTCGCGTTCGGCGGCATCAACACCTCGCTCATATTCAGCCGTCCGTGATTCCGCCGGCATTCAGCAAGGGGTCAATAATCGAACAGGCCCTGCGTGGAATCGACAAACTCGAAAGAGACGAGATTCAGATCCAGGGTGTAAGGCCGCCGTTCCTGCACGCGCAGGTGCGTGGAGGCCGCCTCCCGACCTGAATCCATGGACAGACGCGCTTGCATGGTTTCTTCCCGCTTTGGGTTGAAACGGCGCATGACCCGGCCCCCTCCGGGCAGGTCCGTTACCTCCGTGATCCAGCCCCCGGTGTCGTGCCACGTGCAATGGTTCGTGTTGCCGCGCTGCACATCGAGCGTGCCTTTGGGGGCCAGATTCAAGAACTCGACGTCCCTGAACAGACCCGCAACGAACCGTGGGTCCGAAAGCCTTTTCACGGACCTGAGGATCCTGTGTTCACCCTCAGCACTCACTCCATCGAAAAGGATGGTGCCCTCTATCGACAGCAGTACAACCCGGACCCTCCTGGTCCCTGGATCCACCACCGTCACGCTTGTCAGGTCCTCGCGCCCGCCGCCGGGCAAGGTAGCTCTGATGGAATGAATTGCCCTGTATGGTCTGTGATGAAACCTGGCGCGACAGGCCGTCGCGCGCCGTTTTTCCAGAACCGCGCCCGTTGTCGAAACGGCGGTTCGAGGGGCCGACGCGCCGCACCCGCACAGCAGCAACAGGCACAAGGCCACGCATGACTCGACAAACTGGCGAGGCCCCGGGCAAGGCCGGCTTTGCTTTGAGGCTCGATTCACGGCTGAACCAGACCGGGATTCACGAACACGCCGTCCGGGATCCGTTCATTGATGTGGGTGTTGAGAAACTTCCATTCCGTGGTGGATCCGTCCCGCTCGACCATGACGATGCGACGGATCACGCCGGGCAGGTCCCCCAGGTGGATGGTGATGAGCTTGATGCGCTTTTTCAGATTATCGTCCCGGGGCACCAGTTCGATGGCGGGCTGCTTCGGGTTCGTCAAGAGCGCCTTGAATACCGCGTCGTCCTCGAACGAACCGCGCAACCAGGATGCGATCCGCCTCATTACCACCCGCGCCCCCTCCGACCAGGCCCCCGGAGTCTGACTGAACCTCCCATCCTGCAGGCTGTATCGTTTCACGGAGCCGTCATGCATGAGCAGGACCTGCCTGATGGGGCTGAAATACTCCCAACGAAGGTCCCCTGGATACCGGAAACGAAGCCGACCTTTACTTTCCAACGGTCCATCCAGTATCCGTAATGTGCGGGTCTGAACGAAATCGGCGCTGACGGAGGTCAGGTTGGACATGGCTGCGCGGACATCGCGTAGATCGGTCCCCCATCCGGCACCCGTCAGCAGGCATGCCGCCGCTGCGGCCAGCACTGGCAGGGCGACTCTACGGCGTTGGGACCCGTTCACGCCATGCCCCCTGTGACCGGTATGACCGCGCCCGTTATGTAAGAGGCGTCGTCGGACAGCAGGAAACGCACGGTCCTGGCGACTTCATCGGCGCGTCCAAAGCGGGCCATGGGGATCATGCTCCTGATCGAGTCGCGGGGCACGTCCTTGGTCATGTCCGTTTCAATCAGGCCGGGTGCGACGACGTTCACGCGAATCCCGAGTCGCCCCACTTCCCTGGAAAGCGCCTGGGTCGCGCCGATCAGACCCGCTTTCGCCGCCGAATAATTGACCTGGCCCCGGTTGCCGACCATCCCGGAAACGGAAGAGATCGAGACGATTCCTCCCCCGCGACGCCGGATCATGGCCTTGAGCATGGGTCGAGTCACGTTGAAAAAACCATCCAGCGTCGTATGCATGACCGTGTCCCACGAATCCGGCTTCATCATGGCGAAAAGGCCGTCACGGGTCACTCCGGCGTTGTTGACCAGGGCCGTCAGCCCCTGATGGGAATCAACAACGCGCTGGACGCTGGACGCGGCGGCTTCCCGGTCCATCACGTCGAAGGGGACCAGTTCCCCATCCGAATACTCCTTCACGTCGTCCAGAGTCTCCCTGGCGGCCCGTTCGTTCGAAAGATAATTGATCAGGACCTTGTAACCGCATCGGGCCAGTTCCAGACAGATCGCCCGTCCGATACCGCGGGAGCCGCCCGTCACAAGCACGGCGGGTGCAGATGAATCAGATGGTTGAGCAGTCATTCGACCTCCGCGCATTCGACGAACGACGGCATGGAAACATGGCCGTCTTGCACGCCTACTTCAAGCAACTGAATATAGCATGCCGTTCGGATTGAAAACCCATGGTTGCATCCGGCGATATTGACGGTCGTCACCCACAGGGTATATTTACGGCGCCCAACAGGATGCATCCGGATCGGATGCCTGGGGACCGGATCGATGACGGTGAAGGGAAGGAAGCGAGCGCCGCGGCAGGCGGCTTTCCGGGTTACGGACCCGCCCGGTCCGGTTCGCCGGCGATTCAAGGATATTCTGGCCGACGAAACGGTCCGCGAGCGTTGGGAAAAGGTCCAGCAATACTTCTTTTTGCGCGAATCGACCTACGACATGACAAACCGGTGCAACCTTCAGTGTGATGGATGCTATTACTACGAGGGGGACAAACAGTTCGCTCAGGAAACCAAATCCACAGCCTCATGGCGGGGCCTGATGAGGGCTGAAAAGGAGCGCGGTATCACCTATGTCGTCCTTGCCGGGGCGGAGCCGGCCCTGGTGCCGGAATTGTTGCGGACCTGCCATGAAGAGATACCCTTGGGGGCCATTGCAACTAACGGTTCCATCAGGATTCCCGGTTCGGTCGGCTACAGAATACACGTTTCCGTGTGGGGCAACGATGACACAAGCCTGGGAACACGGCGGGTCAAGCGGCTGTTGGATCGCCAGATGGAAAACTACGCCGGGGACGAAAGAGCCGTTTTCGTCTACACCTACACGCGTGAAAACATTTCCGAGGCCGGGGCCGTGGTCGCGCGCCTGGCCGCAAACGGTTGCATGGTGACGTTCAACGTATTCTCCTCGCCGGTCGGCTACGTCGGCAATCTGCGACATACGAGGGAATCCCTGCTTGCTTCGCGGGAATCCATGATGCAACTGATGGCCCGCTTCCCCGAGAACATCGTTTTTTCCCCTTACTCCGCCATCGTGCATACGCATGAAAGCGGTCTGCACGCCAACTTCGGGTGCTCGTATCCACGCCGTAATGCATCGAAGGCCCTCGGCCTGGGACGCTCGTTTCGCCAATACCACACCGATTTGACCTGGGATCGGTCGGCATCCTGTTGCGTGCCCGACACCGACTGTGACGACTGCCGGCACTACGCCGCCGGTTCAGCGATTGTGACCGCAAGGCTGCACCGACATGCCACCGACCCGTGGCATTTCAAGGCCTGGCTGGATTACGTGGACGCCTATCTTGCGGTCTGGGTGGTCGGTTACGTCAAGGGAAAAGACCTGCTGCCGGTCCAGGCCGCGCCTTCAGGCTTCAACTGGATTCCGATTCGGGACGTGTCGAAACAGACAATAACCGCGAGGTCTTCCGGAAAACCGGATCTCGGTACATCCGGCAAAAAAACACTGGAGTGCAGATGATCACGATTCGGTCATTGCTGGACGATGAATGGTACCAGAAGTACAGGATTATCAGCAGGTTGAACATCCGCAGTTCCATTTACGACGTCACGAACCGATGCAATCTGAAGTGCAGGGGATGCTTCTTTTTCTCCTCGGGCGAGCACCAGTCCGCCCCGGAGGAAAAGGACCTGAACAGATGGGCGGAGTTCGTGGACAAGGAAAAGGATCGGGGCGTCAACCTCGCCATCCTGATCGGCGGTGAGCCCACGCTGTATCCGGATCGCATCGCGGCCTTTTACGATCGGGTCCCCACCTACTGCGCCACCAACGGCCTGATCAAGGTGGACCGGGATCGGTTTCCGGACATGATGGTGGGGATCTCGCTGTGGGGCGACCCGAAGGTGGAAAAACGGCTGCGAGGCATGGACACCTTTGCGGTATCGTCCAGGAACTATGCTGGAGATCCCAATACTTACTATTTGTTCACGATCTCGCCGGTTCAGCTCGGCTCCATTGAGCCCATCATCAGAAAAATCGAAGACATCGGGGTCAAGGTGCACATGCAGCTCCTTTCCAATGACGAAGGCGTGGACGGTTTTTCGTGGTCCGACGACCAATTGAAACGCGTCCGCGACGAAATGGATGAGATGCTCGACAGATACCCGAAAACGGTTATTTCGTCCCACTATTACCATGAGATTCTGACCACCCAAACCCTCCTTGGCCGCTCGTTCGGGTGGTCCGAATGTCCTTCCGTTTCCGAGGATTGGGATGACCGGGGTCCGAAGGTCAAGCGACTGATTCGATTCGTCCGCTGGGCCGCCGACCTGAAGACCACCCACCGATGTTGCACCTCGCAGACCAGGGACTGCTCGACATGCATGGACGGGGCGGCCCACATGAGCTGGGCAATGGTAAACAAACGGGCCCACATGCGATCGAGCCGGGACTTCATGAACTGGATTTCGATTTACACGATGTTCGCAAAGCTGTATCGATTCATCCCATGGTGAAACACACTCCGCATGACGAGCGGCCGGTCATCGTCGGCACTGATCTGGTGTCACCCCTGGGGGTTTCATTCGACGAGCAGATCGAAGCGGCGCAGGCCGGGCAAAGCGGCGTGGGCCGATTGACGCGCTTTCCCCTTCGTAAGGACTTCCCGGTCACGGTCGCTGGACAGGTCCCCGCATTCGACCCGTCCCCCTATCCCTTCCTGAATTCCAGAAACATGGCCCACTGGTTTTCGCCCATATTCCGACACGCCCTGCTTGTGACGCATCGGGCGCTGAACCGCGCCGGCCTTGACATCACCCCAGACATCGCTCCCAGGGTCGCAGTGACGTTTTCCTCTGCAATCGGGGGACTGGACGCGGTCCTGGACGCGGATCGCCGCCTTCAATCAAACGGACGGCTGCCGAGCCCTTTCGTCAATCCAAACGCCTGCATCAACATGGTAACCGGAAAAGTGTCCATGCTGACAGGGGCCACCGGACCGGTCACCACGTCGATTACTGCGTGCGCCACCGGTTCATCTTCTATTATCACTGGGGCCATGTTCCTTGCCGCGGGCGACGCGGATGTGGCGATTTGCGGCGCGGTGGACTTCCCACTGGTGGAACCCATCGTGGCCGGGTTCGCGACCATGAACGGCGCCTTCAAAACCAGACCCGGGGAAACCTCGGACCCGACCACCGCAAGTCGACCGTTCGCTGGCGATCGAAAGGGGTTCGTGGTCTCTGAGGGAGCGGCGGCTTTGATACTGACCACGCCGGCGTTCGCCAGGACACATGGACTCACG
>JAADHL010000190.1:6136-7949 GCA_013151875.1 Deltaproteobacteria bacterium | reverse complement strand
AGCGCCGCACCCGGCGACACCCATTGCTTTCCCCCGGCCATGGGTCCTCCATCAGCCTCCAACATCAACCTCCAAACGGGTCAAACATCCGTTTTAAACAAACGTTTGTCAAGCAAATTTTCCGGGGATCGTGAAAAACCTCTACATGGACGCGAAAAAAGCGGCCGCGTAGGGTGATAGATGGCGCAGCAGGTCCGAGTAGACCTCGAGGAACAGGCCGACGACGCCCCACACGGGAACCAGGGTCCACAGGGTATAGCCGCGTTTGAACACCTTGAACCTGGAATTCCGGTAGTAGTCCCAGGTATAGAAACCCACCGTCCTGTCCAGCAAAAAGCCCCATGCGGCCTCGGCCAGGGTGAACACGACGCACCACACCAGGTACCGGAAGCCGATGAACCAGTCGCCGGTGAGGTCGCGCACAGCCTCGAACCCGAACAGCATTCCAAATCCGTGCAAAGGGATCATGTAGAGGCTGACGAAGCCCTCCAGGTATTTCTTGGGGACGCGGCGTTCCAGGTGAAACCCGAGGATGCGGTCAATGCCGTCTACAGCGCCGATCACCTCCAGCGCCATGCCCATGATCGCGTACATCACGGCGCGAAAAGCGTATTGCGCGAAGGTTTCCATTGCCTGTTTTCTCCATCTTTGTTTTTACGCGGGCCAACACCCGCGACCGCGCACTTGCGCGGGTTGTCTCTCAAAGACCTTTGTTCATCAGTCGCCGGAACATATTTCAAAGAAGGCGCGGCTTGATCGTGTCCTTCTGACCTGACAGAACCGGCAGCACCCGATCATACAGCCAGCGCGGCAGGGCCATATTGACCCAGGTCAATAACTTCATCGGCCAGGGATACAGGTACACGCGCCTGCGCCGGGCAATCGCTTTGGAGATCAGCATCGACGACCTGCGCACAGGCATCTTGAACGGCATGGTGAACTCGTCGTGCTCGGTCATGGGGGTCTCGATGAAGCCGGGATGAATGCAGAAGGCGTGCACGCCGTGAGGCCTGAGGTCCACGCGCAGACTTTCCATGAAGATCCCCTGCATGGCCTTGGACGAACTGTAGGAAGCGGCCTTGGGCAGGCCCCTGAAGCCGGAAAGGCTGGATACGGTCGTCAGGATCCCGTCGCCCTTCTCGATCATTGACGGAATGAACGGGACCAAGGTGTTGGCCACCCCGACGCAGTTGATCTCCATGGTGCGACGGTGGATGTCCAGGTCGAAACATGAGGCCGGGTTAAGCCCGCCCACGCCCGCGTTCGCCACCACGATGTCCACGAACCCGAACCGCTCTATGGCCTGGTCGCGCACACGCTCCATCGCCTCTCGATCCGTCACGTCGCCCTGAAAGACCATGGCGTCCACGCCCGCTTCCCTACATTGTTCGGCGACCCTTTCCAGGAGGTCCTCGCGGCGCGCCACCAGCCCTACCCTGCAGCCCCACTGCGCCCACAACAAGGCAAGGTCCTTTCCGATCCCGGACGAGGCGCCCGTTATCACCGCTGCCTTGCCCTTGAAGAAATCCCTGACAGCCATGGAAATACCCCCGACATGCAAGCAATACTGAACCGTAGCACGAAAAGAACGGCGAAATGGATCCCGCGAAAGTGATATCTTCGGAAACGGCCTGATGAACGGTGAAATCGATGAAAAATCTCTTCATGGGTTGGTTCTGTGTGTTGGCCCCGTGCCTGGCGGTCTGGGGGTGCGGCAACGACTCCAGCGGTTCGGATACCCCGGATGGGATGATCGATTCAGCGCCCCTGGACAACGGCGCACCGAAGGACGTCATCCAGGATGAGGAACAGG
>JAADHL010000190.1:0-6128 GCA_013151875.1 Deltaproteobacteria bacterium | reverse complement strand
GTTCGTGGTGATGACGTTCAACTCGGGCACCACGGAAGGCAAGGCCTGGGAGTCCGACATCGACGACTACACGCAGGAAATGGGCAAGACCTCGGACGAGTGGTACGGCGACGGGCTGGCCTGGGCCCCGGCGGTCGAGGCCGCGCGGGCGTTCATGGAATCAACCGCCCCGGACATCGTTGTGTTTCAGGAGATCTTCTGGGCCGGAAACTGCCCCGACATCCCCAAGGACGCGCACAAAGGCTTTTATTGCGAGACATGGAAACCGGGCGATCCCACGGTGGCTCAATACATCTTGGGCGATGGATGGCAGGTGATGTGCCTGCCCAAGCACCCCGACAAGTGCGCCGCGGTAAAGCGCTCATTTGGGAGCTTCAAGGGGTGCGAGGACGACTTCTGCATCGAAGGGATCAAAGGCTACAAGGTCGACGGTTGCGGAAAGGGGGCCCGCGTGGGCCGGTCGATCATTGAACGCGTGGGCGGCGGCGAACTGACCCTGGTCAACGTGCACGCGACCTCGGGCATAACGGAGGATGATCAGCACTGCCGCCAAAAGCAGTTCAAACAGATCTTCGAGGATATGGGTGACGGCCGGGCCGCCGCCGACGGCGCGGTCAACCTGATCATGGGCGACATGAACACCGACCCAGGGCGCCTGGCCGACGTGGACCCCAGCGCTGAATACATGAAAAACCACGTGGGCGTCGGCACGCCGTTTCATTTCCTGACGGATGTCGGCCCCGATGTCACCCCAACGTACGGCGGTTTCATCAACATCGACCACGTCATCAGCGACCACCTGGACGGCCCTTGCCGCACGGCGGGCGTTACCGAGGGGTTCCCCTCCGTGTTCGACACAGCGTATTTCGACCACAATCCCGTGGTCTGTACCGTGAAAGAGACTGCGCACTGAACCGGCCTGTTCGATTGAATGGAAACCGGACCCGATTTTAGATAGTATATCTCTCTGATAGGGATATTTCAGGAGGACCAATGACTCGCTTACGGATGCTCCCCGCCACGGTGATGGCGATCACTCTCATCGGTCTGCCTGCCTGGTCCGCCCGGGCCCAGACCGGCCAACCCGGATGCGTAAAGGACATCGAGTGCAAGGGCGACCGTATCTGCGAGGACGGCAGATGCGTGTTTCCCCCGGCGCCTGAAATCGAGGCGCCGGTGCCTCAACCCCCCGTGCCGCCCGAACCCGCGGAACCAGAAACCGCGGACCAACCCCCTGAAAGCGACGGCGGGCTCCTCATCCTCCCCGAGGACCCTGGTTTCTTCAAGTACTACGTGACTTTCGGGTGGGCCCCGATTTCGGTGCAAATCATGGACTGGGACGACTACGAAGACCGTCCTGATCGCGGCATCGTGTCGCTGTTCCCGTTCAACTTCAGGGTGGCGGGCTACTGCGCCCTTTCCGAAAACATCTACCTCGGCGGATTCTTCACCTATGAAAAGTTCGTGGCCCATGCCGACGCAATCAACTCGATGGACACAGTGGCCCTGGGCCTGTCCGCGAGGCTGGGCGGCCGGCTCAGCCGTTCATTGTGGGCGGGAATCAACCTGGACATCGGCGCCACCCTGTACAGGGACGGGACGCTTGCCGCATTCAAAAAGACCGTCAGGACGAGCGACTATTCACTGTATCTGTTTCCCGCCTTTGCGCTGGTCAAGTCCTTTGGAAGCGAGAAAGGGTTCAATGGAGGCATCGAGTTCATGATGGGCCTGGAAATCTACGCCGCCAAGCAGGCCTCTTTCAAAGACCACGGCGCCTACCAGCACTTCTCGTTCGGCCCCTCCATCAGGCTGGGCTTCCTGTTCGGCGGTATCTGAGCACCTTGAACGGTCGGGCCCTATTCCAGCCCCATCGTGCTTGCGGCGTAACCGGTCAGCTCCGTGAATCCGACGCCCGACACCGGCGTGCCGCCCCTTGTGCCGGTGATGATGGTCGAACCCTCCCAGTAGGTTTTGGCGAAATTGGGGACTTCCTGATCGTCGAACAACGCCAGGACCTGAATGTCCCAGTCCATTTCCTTGATCACGATCTTCCAGTCCAGCGGATAGTTCCCGCCCGAGTGCGGACTGGTCCATTCTCGTTGCGGCGTGACCTGGAATGCGTCCAGACCCTCCAGTCCCGTCACGTTGCCGTCCGGATCCACCAAGGTACCGGCCTGGGTGACCAGTTTGCCGTCCCAATCACGGAACTGGAACAGCATGATCTCCCAACCGTCATCGAACTGCATGCTCCACCAGTCCCATCCCTTGAACTTGCCGGTATCGAATTCGCCCCATTGGTGATCCATCCACGCCTGACCGGTGACGGGGAAATCGCCTTTCGGCGTGGTGAGGACGCCCTCGGCCTCGAGGCGGGTATACGAGTAGTACCAGCTGTCACCCCCCTCATCGCTCATTGAAATGATGCCGTCGCCGCCATGATGGACGAGCTTCTTTGTCGTATCCAGGGCAAGATCGAAACCCCATCCACCCGCGTCGCCGTTGCCTTCCTCTCCTACTGGAATCACCCCCCGGATACGGTCATGGCCGTCACCGCTGATCCGCAGGTCGCAGTTCAGGACCTGGAGTTCGATCGGATCGGATGACCATATTTCAGGATCAAAGGAACCGTTCTCGAAGTAGTAGTGATCTTTGGCCGTTTCGTCCACAACGGCGACGTGGCACATATACCCCATGCCGTCGTTCGGAATCCCGGGCAGCAGGTCGCTGATCCTCTGCTGGAACAGGGATATTTCGAACCCCCATTTTTTTACGCCGTCGGTAAGGTGCCCGGTGTAGTACCACCACTCGATGCGGCTTTCATGTGGGGCGGCGTCCGCTGGCATGGATACGGCGCTGGGCACGCACTTTTCGTAGTTGCAATAGGTTCCCCCGACGCACCCGCCGCATGCATCGCCCCCCTGAGAGCCGGTCACTTCGCCCGAAACAATACTGTCGGTCCCATCATCAACGGAATCGCTGGACGAACACCCGACAGCCATCAGAATCAACAATCCCGCAACGCGGCGACCACGGTAATCAAAGATTCCCAAGCCATCTCCTTTCAAAGCGCCCGTTTGGCATTATTCCGTTACGGATGTTCCATGTCCACCCTGTTCCGGATGTTCTTTCCCAAAATGATCGGCGCGATTCTGATTTGGACGGGAATCCGGATGCCCGGAGCTAGTCGTACTCGCCGCTGCTCTCGCATCCGCTGGCTTTCAGTTCCTCGATGGTGCCCTGGAGGTAACCGTCGATCCCGGAAAGACCTTCGCAGGTGTCCTTGGGATTGATAATATTGTTGATGTCGTGGTCGATTTTGTCGCCCATTTCCCTCAGGGCGCTGCATGTGTCGTCGAACAACTGCCCGCACATGGCCTCGTTTTCCGCCCTGCATGTATCGGCCCCGCCGCATCCCAGTTGCGTGGCCTTTTTGCAGTATGAGTTGGTCAGAGAAAGGCACAGATCCAGCTTTGTCACAACAGCTCCCTGCACGCTGCACGCCGCCGCTGCCATCAAGCCCACCATAGACGCGGCAATAATGCCGGCCAGCCATTTCCTTTTCCGCTCCATCGTTGTCGTCTCCCTTGTTGATTAATCCGCTTTCACATCAGGCGCCAAAGTCCCGCAGGATTGTAGTCGTTCCCAGTCGTCAATCAAGCCCAATTCGACAACAGGGTCCGAACCGCCGGTATTGCAGGCCTTCACCGAGGCGTGGCCGACGGACACGTGACAAGAATACGACCAGATATTACGATTACGACTGCAATTCCCATGTGGCAATAAAGTGATGAGGCACGTATGAAACGGATCCTCCTGGCCGCGCTGATGATCGCGGCGGCATCCTCCAGCGCCAGGGCCCAGCCTGGATTGACACGTTCGGGCGCGGCGCTCATGTACAACGGGCAGCCCGTGACCCTGGTGGCCTACGGCTGCTACGGAATCCTGACCGAGAGCGCTTTCGACTACGAGGCCTTCTTTGACGCGCTAGAGGCCAGAGGGATCAACTTCGTCCGGGTATGGGGCAACTACCACTGGACCAACGACCTGATCCCGTTCAAGGGGACCCGGAACGACGCTGACCTCACCAAGCTCAATCCCGCGTACTTCGAACGGCTGAAGGCCATGGTCGCCGCGGCCGCGGCCCGGGACATCGTGGTGATGTTCACCTTCTGGGACTCCTGCGCCCTGGAGGGACCAGCGGACAGCGGAAACCGGTGGATCAACTGCCCTTACCGGACGGGCAACAACGACCAGTCCTACTGCGCGAGCCCCAACGACTTCGACGACGTACCGCCGGACGTGACCCCCCCGATCTGGACCCAGAGTCACGCGCCCTACATGGCGAAAGTGGTTCAGACCATCGGCGCGTATGGGAACGTGATCTACGAAATCATGAACGAGCCCTATCCCGGATTCGGGGGCGATGCCTTCATCAACTACGCGATCGACTACCTGTACGGCCTGCTGAACGATCCCGGCGTTCCTGGGTCCAGGATCATCGCCACAAACGACGGCCCACAGGACCACGTTGGCAACCCCAAGGTGGACGTGGTCTCGTTCCACCTGAACTCCCCGGACAAGGCTGATGACTTCAACGGGCTGGCCAGGCCGGTAATCATCTCGAACGACGGGGACACGTCCCAGTCATCGACCAGCATGGCGAATCCCCAGCGCATCCAGCGGATCGCCTTGTTCGCGGACAAGGCGCTGGCATCGGGCGCAGCGCCAGGGCACAATCACCTGGAGATACTGGACAAGGACATATACGGGGCCACCTGGAAGAGCCAGGACTACGACCCGAAGGCGGGCAACGTGACACAGGGCATCCTGGACGCGCTGGCCCCTTACGCCAACGGCCTGCCGACCTACGACTGCCCCGACTACGACCACATCATCGACGACCAGGACAAAGCGCCGCAGTTCACCATGACGGGCGACGACTGGGCCACCTGGGGAACAGCCGGCTGCGGCTTCGACGGTGGGGATACCAGCTATCACTACCTTTCCAAGACCGTGGGAGGCGACGACAAGAAGGGCAAGGCGTTTTGGAAGCCCGACCTGCCCGTGTCGGGCACCTACGAGATCAGCACCTGGTGGCGCAAGACGGCCAACCGGACCACGGACGCGGACCACTACATACACGACGGGACCGGCGGCGTGACCCACCTCGTCATCGACCAGAAAGGAGACGCCCAACCCGAGGGCTCGACCATCCCCTTCGACTGCTTTTCCGGGTGGTACTCGCTTGGGGAGTACTTCTGCGCGGCCGGGGTCGCTGGCTGCTACGTAGAGCTGGACGGCACGGACGACAACCAATCCGACGAGGCCAACGCCATGCGCTTTACCCTGAAGGAGTGTTCCGGTGGACCCGTGGATCCGCCTCCCGACCCGGTCCAGACCTGCGACTTCCCGGGCGAGGGGAGCCACACGGTCAAGGTCTACGCGGACAAGATCACGGCCAACGGTTGGGAAAACACCGCGCAGGCCGAGGGCGAACCCGACGGCCAGGATGCTCATTCCCCGAACGTGGAGACCGGGGAGTTCCTGACGGCTGACTTCACGGACCTATGCGATCCGGACGGGGTGGACACGATCGACAAGGTGATGGTGGGCGTCCTGCTCCGCACCCAGTACGAATCGGGCAAGTACGACGTCATCCTGAAGTTCCACGCCGGCGGCAACGCGGTCCTTACGACGCACCACACCCAGCTTGAGTGGGACCACCTGGACATCACCGGGGACAAGCCCTCCTGGACCTGGAAGGACGTGGCCGGTATCAAGGCCACCCTGGAACTGGACTACCATCCCCAGGGCAAGATCGACTCCGACGTCTGGGTGGACGCGTTCTACCTGGAGGTGACATACACCACGCAGCCGCCCGATTGCCAGGACAAGGCGTTCGAATGCAAGGGCGATGACCTCCTTCTGTGCGAGGGCTGGACCTGGGTCCTGTACGAGCAATGCGAGGCGGGGTGCGCTGACCAGGCATGCCTGCCGCCCCCTGGACAGGACAGCGCCCCCGAAAAGCCCGACGTCGCGACTCCGCCGCCCGAGGACGCCGTAATGGAGACTGTTTCACCATGGGACGCGAACCCGGATCCGGACGCAGCGCAGATGATCGACGTGCA
>JAADHL010000398.1:1449-7600 GCA_013151875.1 Deltaproteobacteria bacterium | reverse complement strand
CAAATGCAATCAGGAGAGACAGCCCAAAATACAGAAGCAACCGGCGCCGACGCCCGGACGAGATCCGAACTGAAGCGGCAGCCATGCGCGGCGTCCATTCGGTTGTCCGCCCGGTAACCGTTCCGGGTGATTCATCACCCCTCGATTCAGGCGACGCCTCATCAACGGCGGCGCCGGATTCAGGAATCCGGATCCGGGAATTGCAACCGGGGCACCTTGCGGCCCGTCCGGCCCATTGAGCCGGCGCGACCAATGGGTTCCGGCAGGTCGGGCAGGAAAAGCCGAGTCTCTTGTCGTTTGCGACCATCGTGGCTAGAGTCTACATCACACGGGCCATGGACCCGGCATCCCTGGAAAAGAGGTGGCGCATGATCTCGATGAATCCGGCGACCGAGGAGCTGATCAAGGATTATCCCGAACACGAACCGCAGGAGGTGGATGCTGCCTTGGACCAGGCGGCCAGGGCGTTCGCCGGGTGGCGCGAAACTCCATTTACCACCCGCGCCGGTCTGATGCACGAGGCCGCCCGCGTGCTGCGCGATGGGGCCGAGCGTTATGCGCGACTAATGACGCGCGAGATGGGCAAGACCATTGTTTCGGCCCAGGCGGAGGTCGAAAAATGCGCGTGGGTGTGCGACTACTACGCAGACACGGCCGAGGAGCACCTGGCCCCGGAAAGGATCGCGACGGATGCCTCGGACAGCTTCGTAAGATTCGATCCGTTGGGTCCGGTGCTTGCGGTGATGCCCTGGAATTTTCCGTTCTGGCAGGTGTTCAGGTTCGCCGCGCCCGCGTTGATGGCCGGCAATACAGCCCTGCTCAAGCACGCATCCAACGTGCCGGGATGCGCCCTGGCCATAGAAGAGATATTTCACGCGGCCGGTTTTCCGGAAGGGACGTTCAGGACCCTGCTGGTCGGTTCACGAGCCGTGGAGTCGATGATTCGGCATCCTGTTGTTCAGGCGGTGACACTTACCGGCAGCGAGCCGGCTGGGATCGCTGTGGCGTCGCAGGCGGGATCAGTGCTCAAGAAGACGGTGTTGGAGCTTGGCGGCGCGGATCCGTTCATTGTCCTGGCGGACGCCGATATCGTTGACGCCGCTGCCAACGCGACCCTGGGTAGGTGCATCAATACCGGACAGAGCTGCATCGCGGCAAAGAGGTTCATTGTCGAGGACCGGGTTGCGGACCAGTTCGAAGAGGTGTTTACCGCTCGCATGAAGGACCTGAAGGTGGGCGATCCCATGGACCGCGGCACCGATATCGGACCCATGGCGCGCGAGGACCTGCTGGACGAACTTCAGGACCAGGTGGACCGTTCTTTGAAGGAGGGCGCCAGGCTCGTGACCGGGGGGCAACGCCTGGATCGACGGGGTTATTATTATCCGCCCACGGTCATCGCGGACGTCAAGCCAGGGATGGCCGTTTTCGACGAAGAGACATTCGGGCCCGTGGCGCCAGTGATACGCGCGCGGGACGCCGATCATGCCGTTGAACTGGCGAACAGTTCGGCCCTGGGACTTGGCGGGAGCGTCTGGACCAGCGACACTGAAAAGGGCAGGGCGCTGGCGGCGCGGATCGAATCGGGCTCGGTGTTCGTGAACGGCATAGTGAAGTCGGACCCCAGGCTGCCTTTCGGCGGGGTCAAGCGTTCGGGTTACGGCCGCGAACTTTCGCGCTGGGGAATCCGCGAATTCGTCAACATCAAAACAGTGTGGATCCGATAGGAAATCGGCGGCCAATGTCCCGATGTTGAACGCCTGGATTGCATTTATCGTCTGAAACTATAGGATTGCCTTCATCATTGGGAATTCGGAGGATGACGATGAGTCGAGTTTTCGCGAGCACTCTACTTGCAGCGCTGATGTTTCCGGCTCTCCTGTTGGCGCAGGACGCGGACGGGGGGGGCGAGACCCTGGCGTCCAAGTTGGAAAACGGCGTCGCCAAATACGAAAACGGCGAATTCTCTATCGCCCTTCATTCGCGCGTGCAGGTCTGGGCCGGCTGGGTCGGCGAGGACGCCCTGCTTTCAAACGGAGATCGCATGCAGGAATACGGTTTCCGCCTGCGGCGCGTCAGATTCGGCCTGGACGGTAGATTTGGCGAGTGGCTCACATACGGCCTGGAAATGGACCTGTTCGATCAGGAGCGCACCGGTGGGCCTCTTTATCAGGCGTGGGTCGATTTCAGGCCCAGCACCTATTTCGGCGCATCCATCGGATTGGTGAAGTTCCCGTTTGTGTATACCGAGGCCCGCTCCTCCGCGAGAATGGCTCACATTGATCGGGCCGTGGGTGCTTTGGCCATGTCTCCTTCCAGCACCGCCGGACTGCTGCTGTACACCGATCCCTGGCCCGACCACCTGCGGATTTCCGCGGGGATTTACAACGGCCTTCAGAGAAAGGCGAGCTTTCATGAGGGGTATGAGGGCATCGGCATATCGCTGGGCAACAAGTTCGAGAGGCTTTCGGTGGTGGGACGGTTCGACCTGGAGCCCCTGGCGCCAATCGGGCCGGACGAGGCGGATATCGATTCAGCGCCCTTCCGCATGAACATAGGCGGCGGGGTGATGTACAATCCCGGAAAGAGCATCAAGACCCTGGGCGCCACGGGCGACATCCACATAAAGGCCTACGGTTTTCACCTCTTGGCGGAGGCAATCTGGGACTGGTCGAAGCCGCAAAAAAAGCCGACCACCCTGAACACGATTACGGACGAGATCCAGAGGCTGACCGCGATGGCTTCGGTGGGCTATTACATAAAGTGGATCAACCTGGGATTGGCGGTGCGCACCGAGTACATCAACGACAACCTGGACCTGGCCAACGAGGGCGACGAAATAGTGATTGCCGGTACCGTCAGCTATTACGCCATCCGCAACTTCGTCAAGGTGCAGGTCGAGTATCAGCATCGCCTCGAGCTGAACGGGGCCGCGTTGGACAATGATTCGGCCCTTGTGGGCGTTCAGGTCTATTTCTGAGAGGTTCCTGTTCCCAGAGGTTCCCGGAGGACCCAATGAAATCGATGATTCAGAAAACGGGATTCGCGGCGGCGCTGATGGCCGCCGTGGTTTTCCTGCCGGGCTGCGAGACGGACGGCCCCCCCCTGCGGGCGGTGCAGATCACGCGCCAGGACCAGCTTATCGGCGGTCCGTCGGCAAAGGGAAAGCTGGGCGACTTCCTGATCGAAAACAACCGGATGCGCGCCATAGTCGGCAACATCGGTCCTGGGTGGGCCGGTGGTATTTTCGGCGGAACTCTACTGGACGTGGATCGACATCGATGGCGTTCAGAAAACCGCGACGGCAACGGATGGGATTCATTCGCGGAGTCTTTCCCGCTGGCCAACCTGCTGGTGGTCAATCCCGCGCAACCCAAAAATATCCTGAAGTTCGAAAAGGACGGGTTCAAGATCGAGAACACCGTCAGCGCGGTAAGGATCCTGAAGGACGGCAGCGACGGCGAGGCCGTAATCAGGGTGGAAGGGCATTCGGCATACATGTTCGATGTTCTGAAATTCCTGAACCGCGATTTCCTTTTGAGTTTTCTGAAGGACCTGACGTTCGATTTCGGCGGAACGCAGCTTGACTATGACGCCATCCTGGACCTGGTGGACGGGCTGATCGGCGTCAACATCCTGAGCCTGCTCGACAGGCTTCAGATTACGTTCAATTTCACGACCGACTTCGTGCTGCACCAGGACGAGTCGTTTTTGACCATGCGGACCACCGTGGAGCTGGCGCCGCCGTCCCAGGGCGACCTGTCCAGGTGCAAGCCGGTCAAGTGCGATCTGGATTGTCCCAACGGCTATGCGCTCCAGGAAATCTCAGAGCACGTCGACGGCCGGTCCGCCGACGACAAGTACATGTGTCCGGTGTGCCAATGCGGCGAGTCGGTGGACTCGATGCCCACCTTCAACGAGAGCCGCGACTTTTTCAAGGTGTTGCTTGGGGACCTCGACAAGTGGAAGGACCCCACCTGGAAGGGCGGGATCGTCGCCGGCGATTTCCTGTTCTATGGGTCGGAGTGCGGCATCTTTTCGCCTGGCCTGGGCTTCGACTACGACCGCAAGATCTTTGAAAACATGTGGCAGGGTCTCGGTACCATGGGAAGTCCGTTGGTGTATGACTGGGTCGCGGGTGTCGCGAACAATGTCAGCTATGCCTGGACTTCGGTGAATCCCAACCAGCGCTCGGGCCTGGATTGCGACGAATATCGCTGGGCCATCACCAGGGTGGACCCCAAACGCGAAGACGAGGTGGTTCAGAACCTGGTGGACAACCTGGGCTGGGCCGAGGGAAATGCCAAGGCCGCCGGACGCCAGGCCGTGGTGGATCGGAAGGCGATTCCGCTGATGTCCTTTCCCATGGATGCAAAGGACCCGGGGCCGGATGCCACCGCCGAGCTGCGGAAGGCCGTCTTTGATGCCTGGATCGAGGAAAAACTGGCCGGATCGGACGCCGACGCCTTGAGGACGCAGCTTGGCTCGGGCGCGGAACTGGGTATCATCCCCAAGCACCAGTGCATGCCTTCCAAGATGCTGATCCCGTTGTTCTCTACGTCGGCAACGGCGGTGCTGACGCACTTCAGCGAGAACGATCATTTTACCAAGGAGGACGACGGGTCCCTGGTGGACAAGAAGCGCAGCTATACGTTCGAACGCTACCTGGTGGTCGGCGATGGGGATGTCGGGTCCCTTCTGCCCACGATCTATGAGCTTCGCGGCACGCCGCATGGCTATTTGGAAGGCAATGTGTACGAGGACGGCTCGATGAACCCGATCTCGCACGCGGACGTGTTCGTGCTGAGGGACCCGCGCAAGGACGACGGCGAGCCGTTGCCACAGACATTCAAGGAATACCAGGACATGGCCATGGATGCGTTCGGGATCTACGGGCCGGTCGACTTCATGCAGTCCGACAGGGGGCTGGACAAGGTCCCCGACGGCGACTACTCGGGTCCGATCGAGCCCGGACGGTATCTCCTGCTGGCGTATACGCTGGAACGGGGCGCGTCGAATATTGTTCCGGTCACCGTCAAGGAGAACGAGACGATCAGGGTGAACTTCGTTCTGCCGCGCTGGGGCGAGGTGGAGTTCAGGGTCCAGGACGCGGGAGGACTGGCCATGCCGGCCCGTCTGTCGTTCATTCCCCTCGACTCTTTCGGATTCCGTTACCAGTGGGAGGGCGAGAACGAGCCGCCGCTGGGCGATCCGAGGTATGACCATGGGATCCTGAAACTGCTGCACACAGTGACCGGCACCGGAACGGTCAGGCTGCCTCCGGGGAAATACGACGTCGTCGTGTCACGCGGGCTGGAATACGGAGTGGACGAGATCAAGGGCTTTGAGGTCGAGTCGGGACAGAGGAAGACCCTGCAGGCAGTGGTGCCGCGTGAGGTCGAAACCAATGGCTATATCGCCGGCGATTTTCACGTCCACGCCAGAAACAGCGTTGATTCGGGCCTGCCCATGGATCTGCGGATCAAGGCCGCGGCAACCGAGGGCCTGGAATTCGTCAGCTCCAGCGATCACGACCACATGACCGACTACACGCCCTATATCAAGGAATTGGGTCTGGAACGCTATCTGTCTTCCCAGGTCGGCGTTGAGACGTCTCCCCTTGAATATGGGCATTTCAACGGCTATCCAGAGGTATACGACGACACGAAGAAGGCGGTGCATGACCCGCCCCAGTGGGTGGGCCTGACTCTGGCCCAGGCATGGGAGCAGATCAAGAAAAGGATGCTGGGCGGCGAAGACAGCTTTGTCCTGCAGGTGAACCACGGTCGTGACGGGTTCCAGGGCTATTTTTCGCAACTGGGTATGAAGTCGTACAACCTGGAGCGCAAGACACCTGGCATGGAGATGTGCGACGCGACCATGGCGGAGGCGCCGTGCAACTTCGACGCCATGGAGATTCTGAACGGCAAGCATGCCGAGTACGTGAACACGCCCACTGTGTGGGAGGCCAACTCCTATCAGAACTGCTATGAGGAGATTGTGGCGGCCAGGGACGTGTCGAGATTCCCGCTGAAAGGGGACCCAGCGGACGTCGTTTGCGGTTGGTTGCAGACGGACCCGGACCCGGATGCCTGCGAAAAGGCGGTGAAACCGGCGGGCGGGCCGATTCTGGACGACAATGATACCGCGG
>JAADHL010000398.1:0-1433 GCA_013151875.1 Deltaproteobacteria bacterium | reverse complement strand
TGTGGAGCCACTGCCAATGGCGCCGGGACTTCAGGGAGCAGATGCGGCGGTGCGGCGAAGACGGAATGGCCCTCATGGATTGCAAGCGTATCGCGCTGGAAGGGCTCAAGTTTCTGATTGTTCGTTTCATGGTCGAGAGGACGCCTCAGGAAAATGCCGCGTTCTTTGCCACCACCTCTGAAACCGATGTCGGCTGTGACCTGGACAAGGCCATGATGGGTTGCGAAACAGCCCCGGACGCTGGGGGGGACCTGCCCGCTGGATGTGGTGGGACGACCGATTGCGTGTGCGAAACATGCGTGTGCGATGCTCACCCGGAATGCTGCAAGACGGTTGCCGACGGCGGTACGGGCTGGGATCAGGCATGCGTGGACTCGTGCAGGAACGAGTGCCATGGGTGCGAGAACAGGCCATGCACCGACCGAAACATGCTTTTCGACGACTGGCTGGCCTTCATCAACGCCGGTCTGAACGTCACGGGAATGGCCAACAGCGATTCACATACCGTGCTCAACCAGATCGGGATGCCGCGGACGTTCGTGAAGGCTGAAACCGACAGTCCCATCGGACTCGACGCGGCCGACGTGGACCGCAACATCAAGGCCCATAGGACCGTGATGTCGTCAGGTCCGTACATCGAGTTCAGTATCGTGACCGACGATGGGGCGAAAACGGCCCAGGTCGGGGATACCATCGATGTGTCCGGAGCCAAGAAGATCGAGGCCCATATCAAGGTCCAGACAGCGTCGTGGTTCAAGGTGGACAGGGTGGAGTTGTATAGGAACAACACCATCGAGAAGGTGTTTTTTCCGGATCGTCCCAAGGAGGACATCGTCGACCTGGACGCGACCGTGGAGCTGGATCCCAAAGAGGACAGCCTGTACGTGGTCACGGCCTATGGTCTGAACGACGCGCATCAACTGAACCCGGTGTACAAGCGCACCCCATACGGACATATCCTTATTTCCACGATTCTGGCGTTGGGCGCGGACCAGATCCTCTTGTCGTTCGGCGACCTTCTGGACATGGTGGGGCCCATGCTGGGCGACGTCAACGACCTGTTGGGCTCACTGACCATGCCCGACAGCTATCCCGTGATTCCATGGGCGGCGACGAATCCCATCTGGCTCGACGTGGACGGCGACTCCTTCCTCCCGGTGAATGCCAGGAACGCCAGAAAAGAAAACGGGAAGTGGGTATGGGACCTGCCCCAATTCTGCTCACGGCCCTGCGTGCCCGCGCCCGACGCCGCCGGCGACACGCAGTCGGACTGCGGAATGAACCAGACCTGCGTGACAAAGGACGACGGCACCGGCGAGTGCATGATTCCGATACCCGATGCCTGCGTCGGCCTCCAGCCCGTGGGCAAGCCATCCTTCTGACGACCCGCGTGCCGGGCTTATCTGTATCGGTCTACCTGTAGCAGTCCTCCG
>JAADHL010000044.1 GCA_013151875.1 Deltaproteobacteria bacterium | reverse complement strand
TTCCAGCCTACACATGGGTGGCCACGGCGGCGTGCGCGGTCCACCTCAATGCGGTGCCCGTGTTCGTGGACGTGGAGGAGCGCAACTACTGCATGGACCCCGAGGCGTTCGAGGCGGCGATAACGGATAGGACGCGCGCGGTCATACCGGTGCACCTGGGCTCGTCCATCGCCGACATGGACCGGATACTCGCTGTGGCTGAAAAATACGACATCGTGGTCGTGGAGGACTGCGCCCACGCGCACGGCGCGGCCTGGCGCGGAAGGGGCGTGGGTTCCATGGGCGCGCTCGGCTCGTTCAGCTTCCAGTCTTCGAAGCTGATGACCTCCGGAGAGGGCGGCGCGTTGATCACTTCCGACGACGAACTGGCCGAGAAGTGTCTGTGCCTGGTGAACTGCGGTCGCAAGGAGCCTGGCTACGATGGATTCGAGGGGCTGCTTTTGGGCTGGAACAACCGCCTGGGCGATATTTCAGTGGCCCTGCTCAAGGCTCAGTTGGAGAGGTTGGAAGAGGCGACCGCGAAACGCGCCCGGATGTTCGCCCAGTTCAAACGACTCCTGCACGACCGGGTCGAGGGCATTCGGGTGCTGGACACGGACGAGCGGATTACTCGCCAGGCCAGCTACCAGGTCGTGATGCGCTATGACAAGTCGGCCTTCAAGGGCGTGCACCGCGACCGATTCCTGGAGGCCCTGCTGGCCGAGGGCGTCGAGATGGACGGGCCGTTCTACGTGCCGATCCATCAGAGCACGTTGTTCGATGCCCGCAGCGACGAATGGCCGATGCTGCGCGAAAGGTACGGGGACACTGTATTCGGGGCGGACGTGCCTTGCCCGGTCAGTGAAAAAGCGGCCTACGAAGAGGCGATCTGGATGCACTACCCATACCTGTCCGGGACGGTCGAGGACCTGGAGGACGTGGTCGAGGCCATGGCCAAGGTGCAAAAGTACGCCGAGGAACTGATCTAGGAGAAAATCATGGCTGAGAAGATAGGACTGGGGATCGTTGGATCGGGCTATATCGCCCAGACTCATCTTGACGCTCTGCGCGCAGTGCCTGACTGCTATGTGGCGGCCACGGCCGATGTTGATGAAAGCAGGGGAAAGGAGTTCGCGCGGGTCAATGGGGTCGAACGATTCTACGTCGGCCACAAGGCCATGCTGGCGGACCCGAACGTAAAAGCAGTGGTCATCGGCGTGCCGAACTGCTTTCACTTCGAGGTAGCCATGGACGCATTCGCGGCCGGACGGCACGTGATCTGTGAAAAACCCCTTGCGCTGTCCCTGGAGGATGGACGCCGGATGGTGGAAACCGCCGAAAAGAAGGGGCTGGTCCTCGGTTACGCGGAGGAGCTGTGCTATGTGCCCAAGTTCGTGAGGGCGCGTGAACTGGCGCGAAGCGGCGGCATCGGCAAACCCTACCTGGTCAGGCAGTGCGAAAAGCACGCTGGTCCCTATTCTCCCTGGTTCTGGAAAGAGGAAGAGGCCGGCGGCGGGATCCTGATGGACATGGGCTGCCATTCGATATCATGCATCCTGTGGGTTCTGGGAAAACCGAAGGTCAAATCGGTCTATGCCCACATGGGCACCTACCTGCACGGGGGCGTTACCAAGGAAGAGGACCACGTCATCATTCTGATGGAATTCGAGGACGGCTCATTTGGGCAGGCGGAGGCGTCCTGGGCGCTCAAGGGCGGCATGGATTCCACGCTCGAGATATTCGGCACTGAAGGGGTTGTGAAGGCCGACCTCCTTAAGGGCATGGGCCTGAGGGCATTCAGCGAAAACGGCTTTCCCGGCGCAGGGGACGAAGGCAAGGGCTGGGTCCACCCCGAATACGAGGAACTGTGGAACAACGGCTACCCTCAGGAGGACCGCGATTTCGTGAAGTGCATGCGCGAGGGAGGGACGCCAGCGCAGAACGGCCGTGACGGTCTGGATGTGCTGGAGATCATCCTGGCCGCCTACCACAGCGCGGGGATCGGGCAAAAGGTGTATTTGCCCTTCAGACCTCCGGACGTCAAAGAGCCGGTTCGATTGTGGCAAAGGCCCCGCCCGGAATTGGGACAGGGACCCATCGCGGATGCCCATTGAATGATGGCGGAACGGATTTGGGGGTTCCGTGGACGCGGGCTATGTGCTAATTTGCTTCAAACCTGATCGGGAACCCTGGGATGGCCCCGAACATCAAGAAAGGCGGATCCTTCTTCGGACGGGACAAGGGCACCGAGCGGCGCCAGGGCAAACGCAAATCGCGTACCATCGCCGCCCGTCGTCTGAGCAAGGTCGACCTGTCCGATGGCCTGGGGATCGATGAGGACCTCGATGAATTCCGCCCCAGAAAGAGGTCCGAGTGCATCGAGGGGCCAAGGCCGTGCCCCTGGGTGGCCTGCAAATACCACCTGTATCTGGACATCAACCCAAGGACAGGCTCGATCAAGTTGAACTTCCCGGACATCGAGCCGTGGGAAATGGAGCAGTCATGCGTCCTTGACATCGCGGATCGTGGTCCGGTCACCCTGGAGGACGTTGGACGCATCATGAACCTCACACGCGAGCGCATCCGACAACTCGAAGCGGCGGCCGCGGAAAAAATCCGCGGTTCCAAGCTGGCCGTGGAGTACAGGGATTTCACCCTGGAAAAAAAACCCCCTGAGAAATAGGTCGATACGGACGTCGGCAGGGCCCCGCTGTTGAAACCGGCGCGCGGCATCGTTAGACTTTACCGGGACATCTTTTCAAAGAGGTCATCACTTTGCATGCCATGAACCAGAAGCTCCTTACGCTGGGCCTCGCCGCGCTGGCGGCCCTGTCATGGTCCGCTTGCGGAGGCGATGGCGGCGGGTCCGATTCCGGCCTGGACGTCAAGGCTGAAAATGGAAAGTTCGATGTTCCTGTCGTCCTTCCCGATCTGCGGGATGCGGAGGTTGCGGGCGAGATCGTCGATATCCGGGAAGGGGAAGACGTGAACTGCGCCGGGTGCGATTTGCAGCCGGAAACCGACAGTGGCGAGGTTCAACAGGACCCGTGCATCGAGTTTCCCGGACTGCCGGGCTGCCCATGCAAGGAAAACAAGACCTGCGACTCCGGATTTTGTATCGAAACACTGGAGGGTAAGGAGTGCGCCGAGTTCTGCACCGAGACCTGCCCCACCGGTTACAGTTGCGAGCCCGTCCCAGGACCGGAGGCCATCTACATCTGCATCTTCCGCTATTCCCGTTTGTGCACCCCCTGCCTGACAAACGAGGACTGTCGTGAGGAGGCCGCGCCCGACAACACGTCTGTGTGCATCGTCCATGACCCTGACGGCCGGTTCTGCGGATCGCCATGCGACGTTGATCAGGACTGCCCCGAGGGATTTCAGTGCGACATGGTGACTTCGGTCGCGGGAAGCCAGGTCAAACAATGCGAGCCCGCGTCCGGTGAATGCCCTTGTTCGGACAAATCCATAGCCGACGCAAAATCCACGGTCTGCTTTAATGAAAACGAGTTCGGCTCGTGTTCCGGGGAACGCCACTGCCAGGAAGGCGGCCTGACCGATTGCTCGGCCGATGAGCCCCAGAAAGAGACCTGCGACCTGCTGGACGACGACTGCAACGGCCTTACGGACGACGCCGAATCCGTGCTGTGCACGATTACGAATTCGTGGGGCAGTTGCCCGGGCCTGAGCGGATGCAAAGACGGAAAGGAGGTATGCAACGGAACCGCGCCATCCGAGGAAGTCTGCAACCAGGCCGATGACGACTGCGACGGCGAAACCGACGAACAGGACGCCGCGGACTGCACGATATGGTTCAAGGACGTGGACTATGACGGCTTCGGTCTTACCGGTGACTCGCGCTGCATGTGCGGCCCTGAAGCGCCGTACACTGCCACGAAAGGCGGGGACTGCGACGACGGCAACGAAAACATCCACGAGGGGGTCGAGGAGGTCTGCAATCTGCTGGACGACGACTGCGACGGCGAAACCGACGAACAGGACGCCAAAGGCTGCTCTTTGTTCTATCTGGACAATGACCGGGACGATTACGGACTGACCATCGACTCCAAGTGCCTGTGTCACGGCACCGGCTTCTATACAGCGGTAAAGAACAACGACTGCGACGATGGGGATGAACTGATTCACCCGGATGCGCCTGAAATCTGCAACACCAGGGACGACAACTGCGACGGGGTGACTGATCCAGAGGACACCGAGGGGTGCGCCAATTACTACGTGGATGGAGACGGCGACAACTACGGCAAATCCAATGGTCAGGTTCGCTGCCTGTGCGCCCCGGACCCGCCCACCAAGTACACGGCTCTGACGGCCGGTGATTGCAATGACGTTGAGGCATCAATCAATCCAAAGGCCACCGAGATCTGCGATCAGATAGACAACAACTGTAACGACTTGACCGACGAACCCGGCGCCACCGGCTGTCTGATTCGCTTCAAAGACGAGGACAAGGACCAGTTCGGCACCGACGAGACCCTGTGCGCATGCGTGGTGGCCTCTCCATTCACGGCGCTTGAGGGGGGCGACTGCGACGATGCCGATCCCCTGACGAATCCCGACGCGGTCGAGGTATGCGGGGACGACAAAGACAATAACTGCAACGGCCTCACCGATGAGGAAGGCGCCCCGGAATGCGTGGATTTCTATTACGATTTCGACGGAGACGGCTGGGGAACCGACCTCAAGAAATGTCTGTGCAAGGCGGACGGCTTCTTCCGCGCCGCAATGAAGACCGGCGACTGCCAGGACGACAACGCCGACGTGAACCCGGGTGTCCAGGAGGTCTGCGCAAACGGTCAGGACGACAATTGCAACGGCCTTACCGATGAGGCAGGGGCCGTGGGATGCACTTGGTATTACTACGACTACGACCTGGATGGGTATGGATCGACGCTGAAGAAGTGCCTGTGCGAGCCGGCAGGGCTCTATTCTTCGCTGCAGAGCGGCGATTGCGACGACTCGGACGATACGGTGAATCCCGGCATGGATGAAATCTGCAACAACGGCAAAGACGACAACTGCGCAAACGGCCAGGACGAAGAAGGCGCTTTGCAGTGCACCGTCTACTTCTATGATGGGGACTACGACGGCTACGGCAACGACTCCCTGGCAACCAGGTGCCTGTGCGGACCCGATCTCCTGACCAAGCACACCGCCGAACAGGGCGGCGACTGCAATGACGGCGACCCGCAGGTGAATCCAGGCAGGACGGAAACCTGCGACCAGAAGGACAACGATTGCAATGGGGCCACCGATGAAGCCGGGGCGGAAGGCTGCCAGGACTATTTCTATGACGGGGACGGCGACCAGCACGGGGTTGATCCGCCCACGCCCCAGTGTCTTTGCGGGCCCGATGCACAGACGAAATACACCACGAAGTTGTCGGATGATTGCGACGACAATGATGCCGAAATCGCTCCCGGGTTGCTGGAGGTGTGCGACCTCAAGGACAATGACTGCAACGGTGTCACGGATGATGACAACGCCCAGGATTGCATCAACTATTACTATGATTGGGACAGCGACGACTATGGGACCGATCTGAAAAAGTGCATGTGCGCGCCCGAGCCGCTCACCTGGTACACGGCCCTGGAGACCGGAGACTGCAACGACCAGGACAGCACGGTGCACCCGGGGGCGTCGGTATGCGGCCTGGACGGCGACTGTGACGGCGACCCCCTCGACCCAGGGGAGGAGTGCGACGACGGAAACGGATTGTTGTGGGACGGGTGCTCGGGATGCGCAATATCCGAGATCAGGATCAACAAGACCGCTGCCAACGACCAGCAGGACGCATCGATAGCGGCCATGGCGGGAGGCGGATACGTGGCGGCCTACTCGGTATCATTCTCGTCCCCGGCGACCAGGGGCTCGGACGTCGCGTTCAGGCTGCTTTCCTCCAACGGGATACCCAGCGACAACCCCTCCGAGACCTTCATCAACACCTACACCACCAACGACCAGACGAATCCCCAGGCCGCCGAGTACGGCAACGGCAAGATGGCGTTCATCTTTCAGTCGTTCCAGGCCTCGGCCTACGATACAGACGGATGGGGCATCTACGGCCGTTCCTACACGCTGGACCTCGACAACGGCGGCGCGAATCCAGGCTTCGTCACGGATCAGGATTTCATCGTCAACACATACACGACCAGTTGGCAAAGAAACCCCCGGGTGGCCGCCCTGC
>JAADHL010000130.1 GCA_013151875.1 Deltaproteobacteria bacterium | reverse complement strand
CCAGCAGCCCACAGAGGCCCTCGAAAAATGAACTGGTGAAACGGCCGGCTTCCGACCCGTAGCCGGTTTCGAACGGATTCAGGAACCTGATCTGATTGTAGGCCGCGACCACGGCCCCGAACAAGGCAGTGGGGGCGAGCCAGACACCGAAGACCGTCAGGACCCCTTTCTTTGGCTTTCCTTCCCTGGCGATGAGCCACAGGGCAACAAGCAGCGCGGGCACGACGAAGATGGAAGCGATTCGCGCAAGGACGGCAACCCCGAAAGCGGCGCCGGAATACGCAAGATAGCGTGACAGCGGTCTTTTTTGATACCTGATCAGGTAGTAGAGCGAGCCCAGAAGCCCCAGCGCGGCCAAAGGTTCCGAAAAGAACGTCTTTGCAAAGAACGGGACCGGGGAACCCAGGGAAAAAAGCAGGGCCGCCAGGAATGCCGGAATCATCGGAAATCCGAGTCGCAGCAGAAGCGCCAGCAGCACGGCGCCAAGGCCCGCGACGATGATCGGGTTGGTCAGGGATGTAATGAACGCGGTCATCACCTCATGGGTGTCGTCACGATCGTAGTACAGCAGATCGGGATAGGAAAACGCGCGCAGGTCGGCAGGGCTCATGGAGCGCCCGATCGCATCCCCCGCCACATAGAGCGGTATGCCCGCCAGGGACAGCCCGATCCCGTATTTGGCATAGCGCTTTCCATCGCGGCCTTTCATCACGCCGTAGTCCTCGAATCCCTGAATGGGACGTACGGCGAATTCGGATCGATCCACCATGGCCTCAGTGACCCGAAGCATGATCAGCCCGTCGCCCGAATAGATGTGCCCCCCCTGCACGGCCAGGTACAAAAAGAGAACCAGAAAAAAGAACCAGAGCGCATGTCGGGTTATTGCGGTCGTGTTGCGCGGATTTTTCGGCGCGGTCGGGGTGTCGGCCATCAGATGTCTCCTGCCGGCCATTGTGCCAGAAACCCGCGGTGTGTTCACGTTGCATGAATCGACAGCGGAGTTCATTGGCCTTCAGGTGTTGCGGGGGCGAAAAGCCTGCGGGTCCCTTTATCGAAATCCAGTTCCAGTGTTTCGCCGCCGTACTGGATGACAGTCACGTCCGTGCCGAATTCCTGGTGCGCCCAGGCGTTGTCCCACCTGGGATAAGGCCCGAGGTCCACCGCCTTGCCCGCGACCTTCATGGGCCCTTCGGCCGCGACTTCCACCTTGCCCAGGGACGGCGATTCGTAGGACACGTTCCCTTTTTCGTCTATGTCCACGGTTGATTCCTTGATCCCTTTCACGAATGTGTCGAACGATCCGTTCCCGCTCTTTGAACCCATTTCCACTATCCAGGTGTTTTCGTGGGTGTCGGCTATCAATTCGTACTCGACGTCGTCGGACCAGTGGGGCTCGTTTTCCGAATACAGCGCCACATACCCGTCGCCCTTTCTGCCCATGACCCAGCGGCCTTGTTGAACGAAATCATCAAATCGGCCCTTGGGAAAGAAGGCGTGGGAATGGTCCTGATCGATCAGGTCGCCGAGGCCCTCCACGGGGATTGGGTCGTACCGGATCACTGCCACGTTCCTGTACAAGGTGGCGCGCGGGAGCCAACCTCCGACCCACTGTCCAGCGAAGTCAAGGCCGCCTACGTCCAGGTCCCCGAAACCGCCAGGGTACGTTGTGAAAACATAGGCGTCCCTGTCCAGCGTGGCCTGCCATATGTGCGTCTGAGTCCCCCACATTCCGGGCTTGTAGTCCTGGGCTCCCGAAAGCTGGTAGTCGGGGGTTCGAAAGGTGTAGGTGCTCATGGACTCCAGGGCCATGCCCCTGGAAAGCGGCTCCAGGGTCTCGGCGAACTCCCTCAACTGAGGGGTGCCGGTCATGCCCTTCAGCAGTCCCTTGAACTCGTCGGGTATGTCCCCGAACAGGAAACCGTCCCACAGGTCGAAGTCGTCCAGCATGGACATGGTCCCATCAATGACATCGGGCGCGACCAGGGCCGCCATGCCCGCCCATATCACCACGTCGTCCACGTCCGTGTAGCCGATGCCCCACTTGGACCCGTCAGCCACGTCGATGCCGTCACGCTGCCTGTGCTCGTGGTTTTTTCTTGCCGCTGCTGCGGCGTTTTCCAGGATGCCGGGTGTCACATAGCGGGGGCTCGTGGCCAGGAAAGCGGCCGTGAAATTGCCGGTCGATGACCGCTCGCCCAATCCTGTCATCAGCCACAGCGCGTCGGTAGTGGAGTCCTTGAGCTTTTCCAGAAGCTTGCCGTCGTAGGTGCGGCCGTGCGCCGTGGCGAACAGCCCCTTGTAGCAGTTGTTCAGCATGTCGAACGCCATCACGTCCAGGACCATGGCGGCCTTCGTGCGGATCTCCTCGTCCCCGGCGAAGTCGGCCAGGTTCAGAAGGGCGGGCATGTCCTCGTTGAAGTACACGTTGGAGTGCCACTCCGAGAAACCGAAGCGGCCCCTCATGTCCAGCCAGCGGACGACCATCGGCGTTGCGTGTTCGACGTGCTGAGCGCCGGTCATTCCCGAATTTGGGAAGACCTTGTCGAGGAAGAGTTGCCCGGCCAGCAGTTCCCCCGAGTGGTAAAGGCCCTGGTGATTCTCGGTCCAGTAGCACATCTTGTCCTTGCCCGGTTCGTCCAGCCAGTACTTGAAGCCAAGGACGGTGTTCACCACCTTCTGTTTGATGTCGTCCGGCAGCGCGGCCTTGTCGCGGTCCAGGTAGAGCATCCGCACCAGCGAGGCCAGGTGGAAATCGGAGGTGTCCTCGCGGTTCGCCATTTTCTGGAAGGTCGCTTCGAGGGCCTCTTCGTTGTACATGGTCTGCCCGGTCGCCACGCGGCACACCTGCCCGTGGATCCCCCCCTCGCCCGGCCCGGAGTGCTCGCTGCAGACCGCGAGATATTCGGCCTGTCTTGCCAGAAAACCGGCGGTCGGCAGTATCTGCTTTTCAACGGCTTCCGGCGCGGCGTCACGGGCGGCATCCTGCACGATGTCTTTGCCGTCAATGATGCCTTTGTCCGATCCGCAGCCGGACAGCAGCGCCGTCGTCGCCACAATCGCAAGCGCCCAGTTCGTATTCATGGAACCACTCTATTTCAAGGGATACGTAAACGGCGCGGCCGCCTTGGCCTGCCCCACTTTCCATCCCTGATCGTAGATGGGGCCGTTGTTGTAAACGTGTTCGTGGTCGGGACCGCCCGTGGTGTCAATCGGTTCAAAGTCCACCTCCAGGACGCCCCCGCCCTCGGTGAACTGGGCCGGGACCTGGAACACATGTTCCTCGTTGTACCCGGTGTACCCGGTGTCGTCGGTGAACCAGAGGTCCTTGTTGTAGGCGGCCGTTCCCTCCTGCCAGACCGAGTCCCCAACGATGCGATATCTGACCTTGACTTCGATGTCCGGCGCCGGCCCTTCAGCGTTCGTCACGCCGGCCTTCCACAACTGGATATAGACCTTGAAAGGCGAACCCATCGTGCCCTCGGAACCGTTGGGCGGCCACACGTGGCCGGCAAAGAATATCTCGCACTCTTCGGGAACGGCATCGCCGTCCGCGTCCTTTTTGTCGTCGTGCCAGGGACATGTGTCCAGGTCGTTCCCGACGCCGTCTCCGTCCTGGTCCGGGTCGCACGGATCCCCGATCAGATCCCCGTCGAAGTCCTCCTGTCCGGGGTTTTTGTCCACGGGGCAGTTGTCCTGGATGTCGTCCAGACCGTCGTTGTCGTCATCCTCGTCGCAGGCGTCGCCCTTGCCGTCGCCATCGGTGTCCAGTGCGTCAGGGTTGGGGACCGTGGGGCAGTTGTCATTCACGTCCGGGATCCCGTCATTGTCATCGTCGATGTCGCATGCGTCGCCTTGTTTGTCGCCGTCCGTGTCGATCTGGTCGAAGTTGTCGACCAGCGGGCAGTTGTCCTTGGCGTCCAGTATCCCATCGTCGTCGTCATCCACGTCCATGCAATCGGCCGTCTTGTCCCCATCGGTGTCGGGGAAATCCTCGTCCGTGTATCCGTCGCAGTCGTCATCCTTGCCGTTGCAGGACTCGACCGTCTTGGACGACACCATGGGGTTCGTGGGCTCACAGTCCGTGGCGTCGGGGTCCCCGTCGTTGTCGTCGTCGAGGTCGCATGCGTCCCCACCGTCGTTGGCCCCGTCCGTGTTGACCTGTTTCGGGTTGAAGACCGCCGGGCAGTTGTCATTGGCGTCCGGCCAGCCGTCGTTGTCCGTGTCGGACTCGCACGCATCACCCGTTCCGTCGCCGTCCGTGTCGGTCTGGCCGGGGTTATAGACCACAGGGCAGTTGTCGTCGCATCCGACGACCGCTCCCCCCATGCATGGGGCATCCCCTTCCTTGCCGCTTGCGTTGCCGTCGTCCAGGATGCCGTCGTTGTCGTCATCGGGGTCCACGCAGTCTGCCTGGCCGTCCTGGTCCGCGTTGCCGTAGCCCTCGTCCGTGGAACCATCGCAATCGTTGTCCAAACCGTCGCATCGCGCGGCGGAATAAGCGGCCCCCTCCAGGGCCCCCGGGTTGATGGCAGCGTCGCCGTCATCGCAGTCGCCGCCGCCCACACCGGTCGAAGCGTACCCGTCACCGTCCCGGTCCGGGTCGCACGCGTCACCCTTTCCATCCAGGTCCAGGTCGGCCTGATCGGCATTGATCACCAGGGGGCAGTTGTCGTCGCAGCCCGTGCTTGCACCGGGAGGGCAGGGCGCGTCAGTCGGATTGCCACTGCCGTTGCCGTCGTCCGGCACGCCGTCATTGTCGTCGTCGGGGTCCACGCAATCCGCCTTTCCGTCCTGGTCCAAATCCATGAAACCCTCGTCCGTGGACCCGTCGCAGTCATCATCCAAGCCGTTGCAGGTTTCCGGCTGGGACCCGGCCATTGGGTCGCAAATGTTGGTTTTGCCGTCCGTGCAGGCGGGTACGGTGTGGGCGCATGGACCCTTGCCGCAGCTCAGTTCCCCCAGGGCGTCGATCTCGTCCGTGAGCCCATCACAGTCATTGTCCTGCGCGTCACAGGTCTCGGCAGCGGGTGTCGAGGCGTCGCATGCGGGCATTGCGCCCTCGGCAAGGCATGTTCGCAAGCCCACGCACTGCCCGAAGTCATTGGACTCCTGGCACGGCGTTTCCATGTGGTATTGGGCCGCCAGGGCCGAGCAGTAGCAGTCACCGCTTTTTGCCACGCACTGAAGGACGCCGTCCACGTCCAGACAGTCGTAACCATCGGGACACGGCTTGTCGTTTTCGCAGGGACCGGCGCAGAAGCTCCCCTTTCCCTCATCGTATTGCACGCAACGGTTTTCGCCAGGCGTGAATCCCAGGTAGTCGCAGTCCGAATCGGCCGCGCAGGGCAGGCACAACACCGGCTGATTCGGAAGACATGCGTACAGGATGTCCGCCGAGACATTGTACTGGCGGCAGGACCACCCCATCGGGCAGTCGCCCTCCTCCATGCAGAACCGAGTGCAGACGTTTCCGCCGGTGGTGAGGATACACATGCCGGAAGCGCAGTCCTCGTTTTTCGCGCACGGACACTTATATCCGCCTTTACAGCCCGCATCGCCGACGTCGCCGGCGTCGGAGGCATCAGTGACCTCGTCGCTGCCGTCGAGTGTCTGGACGTCCACATCAAAGAACTCCTGTGGCGGATCACTGAAAACGATGTCGATCCCAGCCGGGTCTTCCGGCCCTGAGTCAAAGACCATCGGAATGTCCGCCGCCAAGTCCTTGCCGGCATCCTGGCTGCCTGTGTCCGGAAGTCCGCCACCCCCTCCGTTCCCGCATGAGGCGCCACCAAGCAGAGCAACTGCCGCAATCAGCAGGGGGCTTCCCAACACCTTCATGCTTCACCTCTTTTCATGTCTTCCTGGACCATTGTAATGTAAGAAAAGGTGACAGCCACTTTTTTCGTGGTGCTACAATCCACGTCGTGTTCAGTTGGGGGGCCGATGCCGGGTAAGCCAAATATTGCGATTGTCGGGGCCACTGGAGTCGTGGGGCGCGAGATCCTGGATGTGCTGGTCGGGCGTGAGTTTCCCATGGAATCCTTGCGTCTGTACGCCTCCGGGCGCTCGGCGGGCGACAACATCCCATTCGCGGGGCACGAACTGCCCGTGCAGGCCCTTGCTTTGGCCGATTTCGGGGGCAATGGATATCGTCCTGTCTTCACCCGGGGCGTCCGTGAGTCTGGAGTTCGCCCCAAAGGCGGTCGAGGCGGGCGCGGTGGTAATCGATAATTCGAGCGCGTTCCGCATGGACCCGGACGTGCCCCTGGTGGTCCCGGAGGTCAATCCCGAAGCCATAAAAGGCCACAAGGGCATCATCGCGAACCCGAACTGCTCCACCATCCAGCTGGTGGCGGTCCTGTGGCCCCTGCATCTGGCCTTCGGGATCGAGCGGGTCGTGGTTTCGACCTACCAGGCGGTCAGCGGGGCCGGCAGAATGGCCCTGGAGGAACTCAGCGGCCAGTGCGCGGCCCTGATCAGTCAACGTCCGGTCGAGATCAAGGCGTTCGAGCATCAGATCGCGTTCAACGTACTGCCTCAGATCGATGTGTTCGAGGATGACGGGTACACCCGGGAAGAGACGAAGATGATCCGGGAGAGCAGAAAGATCATGGGCCTGCCGGACCTCAGGATCACGGCGACCGCCGTTCGGGTCCCGGTCATGAACGCCCACAGCGAAGCGGTGAACGTCCAGACGTTGAAACCCGTGACCGCCCAGGGCGCGCGCGAGGTCCTGTCCGCCGCCCCCGGCCTTAAGGTAGTCGACGACCCCAAAGAGATGGAATACCCGATGCCCCTTTCGGCCAGCGGGCGGGACGAGGTGCAAGTGGGGCGGATCAGGGTGGACCCAAGCGTGGAAAACGGGCTTGATCTGTGGGTCTGCGCGGACAACCTTCGCAAGGGCGCCGCATTGAACGCCGTGCAGATAGCAGAGTTGGTCGTCGCCGGCCTGTAAGACCAATTGACAGCCGGCCGGCTGGACGCGTTGACAAAATGGCACGCCGCCTTCATGCTATGGTCGAAAAATGGCTGTAATATCAAGCTGGTCCGCTCTGGGATAAGCTGGCACGGCGGTTGCTCTAATATTTGCGGCAACAGGTAACCCGGGAGTCGGGATGACGGTGGAATCAGGAAAGACGATGCTGGTTGGTGCGGTGGCGGTCGTGACGGCCGCGACCGTTTTCTTGCCGGTCTGCGCCGAGGCCGAAATCAGCGGCTTCGAATTCAACGGCATTGCCCCGGTGGGCGATTTCGAACTGGACGACAGGATCGGACCGCATTCGGTGGATACCGAGCATGTCATCAATGTCGAGGACTGCAAGAAATACAGCGGTTCCATCGAGATCACCTGGTCGGTGGACTGGACGCCTGCGGACGGGACCAAGTGGGGCGTCAAGATGAGCGAGCCGGGCGGCACCTGTTCGACCAGCGACCTCAGCGACCTCGGGACCAGTTGCTATCAGGAGATGATCCAGCATGAAACCGACATGGTCAGTTCGACCAACAACAAGTTCACGATTCCGATGGACCCGTTGATGGGGGGCGACTGTTCTGCCGGCACGGAAAAATCGACCGTGATTTACATCATCATCAACGAGGCCGGCGTCTACAGCGACCAGCAGATCATCTTCGACGTGGACCTGGCAGGGCCCACTGCCCCGGTGTTGTCCGAACCATCGGAAGGCGACTCGAACGTGACGGTGAAATGGACGGATGATGCCAACAGCAACGAGACGGACATCAGGTACCGGGTCTACTGGAGCGATTCCAAATTCGATGATTCCAACAAGGATCAGGATTCGGTGAGCCGGTCGGACCTCATCACAGCGTCTTCGTACAAGGTGCCGGATCTCACGAATGAGCAGGAATACTGGTTCGGGGTCACGGCCGTCGACAATGCGGACAACGAGAGCCCCCTGTCGGCGGTCAGCAGCGCGATGCCGATCGAGGCCTATGACTTTTTCGAGTACTACAAGGATGGAGGAGCCGGCGGTCGGGAGTCCGGCGGATTCTGCTTTATTGCGACTGCGGCATGGGGCAGCCCGATGGCGGGCGATGTCATGGCCTTGCGCGCCTTCAGGGACAGATTCCTGCTGACCTGGTGGCCGGGCAGGCTGTTTGTCAAGGCCTACTATCTTTCCAGTCCTCCGTTGGCATGGGTAATTTCCAAAAGCGAGGCGTTGCGCGCCCTGGTCAGGACGGCCCTTTGGCCCTTGGTTCAGGTGTCGCGCTTTCTGAACGCCGCCCCCGCATGGCTGGGAGCGGGCCTTCTGTTTTCGATATGGCTCATATGGGGCCTGGGTGTCTCCATGCTGGCTGTCACGGTCCGGCGCAGACGGAGGGGCGCGTGAGAGTCGTACGTTTCATTACAGCCATCCTGGTGGTTGCCACGGCCCTTCCCGCGTTCGCCGAGTCGGATCGTGACATGCTGTTGGAGATCAAGTTCGGACCGTATCACCCGAACATTGACTCCGAGTTCGCCAATGCCACCCCCTACGCCGACATGATGGGGGGCGGATCGGTGCTGATGAGCCAACTGGAGTACGAGTACGAGGTCTTCAACGGCCTGGGCGTGCTTTCCATCGGCGCGTCGATAGGATATTCGCAGGACTCCGGACACCAGAAGCTGAAGTCCACCATGCAGGACTCGAAGGACTCCACCACATTCCACATCGTTCCCCTGAAATTCGACCTGGTCTATCGTTTCGACTACCTTGCCTACAGGTACAATGTGCCACTTGTTCCATTTGTGAAGACGGGGTTCGATTATTACATCTGGTGGATAACGAACGGGGTCGGAGACGTGCCGAAGTCGGCGGATGGTTCGACCGGGCGCGGCGGCACCTTCGGCGGGCACCTGTCCTTGGGCCTGGCCTTTTTGATGGACTTCTTTTCCCCCAGCACGGCCCAGAACTTCGATGTGGATGTAGGCGTAAACAATACCTACCTGTTTGCTGAATACGTGATGAGCTGGGTCAACGACTTCGGTTCATCGAACAGCTTCGATCTTTCTTCCAAGACGTTCATGGCCGGAATAGCCTTCGAGTTCTGAGACCGCGGCGGTACGATGTACAAAGGACTTCGCGTCGCGGTCGTGATTCCCGCATTCAACGCCGGTGAGCGTCTGCGCGGCGTGATCGAAACCCTGCCGGCCTTCGTGGACCTTGCGATCGTGGTTGATGACGGGTCCGTTGCGGACCCTGTACTGCCGGAATCAGCGGGAATTCCACGGCTGGAACTTATTCATCACCCGATGAACATGGGCGTTGGCGCCGCGATCCTGACTGGGTATCGAAAGGCGCGCGAAGAGGGTGCTGGGGTCGCGGTGGTGATGGCCGCGGATGGCCAGATGGACCCCTTTGACCTGGAACACCTGCTGGCGCCGATCGTTTGCGGCGATGCGGACTATGTGAAGGGCGACAGGTTGTCTCATCCCGATTGTGCGCGTCACATGCCCCGTGTGAGGTTTTTCGGCAATTGCTGCCTGACCTGCATGACCCGTGTCGTTACTGGTCAATGGGGGCTGATGGACTCACAGTGTGGATACACTGCCGTGCGTCTGGACCTGCTGGACAGCCTTCCCCTGGACTGGCTCTATCCCAGATATGGGTTTCCGAATGATATGCTGGCGGCCATGGCCGGGGTGGGCGCGCGGGTTGCCGACGTGACCGTGGCGCCGGTATACGGTGGCGAAAAGTCGGGGATAAGGCCCGCTGTAGCTTTGCTGGTCTATCCCATGATTCTGGCCAGGGGATTGTTGGTTCGCATGGTCGCAAGGATGCGCCGAGGGCGCAACGGCGTCGCAGTTGGGGAAGCGGCGTCCAGTTTTGAAGCGGACCTGGGAACAGGGCTGCAGGGGTAATCCGACGTGCGCGTCCTGATGCTGACAAGTTCCTATCCGCTGAAGCCCGATGACTATCGTGGTGGATTCGTTCGCGATCTCGGCATGACCTTGATGGACGCCGGCATGGACGTGGAGGTGGCCGTGCCCCGCCCCCGGGGTGCGGATGCGGCGCCGTTCGACGACCCGGAAGGTCCCCGAATTCTCTGGTTGCCGTCAATATTGCCTGGGAGGGCAAGGGGCTTTCATGAAGCAGGCATAGAGACAAATCTGCAGAAAGACCCTCTGGCGGCCCTGACCATACCTCCTTTCCTGCTGGCATACGCGGCCGAGGCCTTTGTCAGGGCCATGTTCTGTGATTGCATCCTGGCGCACTGGCTGTTGCCCATGGGCGCAGTGGGAGCCGTCCTGGCCCGAGTGACCGGAAAACCGCTGGTGGTCGTGGCCCATTCAGGTCCGCCCCCGGCCGCGCGCCTGCCCCCGATGGTTCAGACCGTGCGCTACACCGCTGGCCGGGCTTCCTGGGTGGTCTGCGTTTCGGATTCCGTCAGACGACAGGTGCTGGACATGGTGGGTGGTGGGCACAATGAGCACGTGCTGACCCTACCGCTGGGAATAGACCTTCGGCCATCAGCGCAACCCCCGCGACACGGACGCGGGGATCTGAAACTGTTGTTCACCGGCCGCCTGGTCAGGATGAAGGGCCTGGATGTCCTGATGAAATCCATCCGTGACATGGAGGGGGTTCGCCTTACGGTGATGGGTGAGGGGCCCGGCGGACCGGTAAAGAACGGGGGCGAACAGGCCCAGCTAGTGTTTCATGGGGCCGCTGCGCCTGAGGACGTGAGGGCCGCCATGCAGACCC
>JAADHL010000369.1 GCA_013151875.1 Deltaproteobacteria bacterium | reverse complement strand
GCATTTGCGAGTTCGACTGGCCCACGCTCGTGCCCGCGGGTGGCCCCTGCAATGCGTCGTTCGACTGCTCGACGGGCTGGTGCATACCGCCATACAGCGACGGCCAGTTTACGGGATGGACCGACGGAGTGTGCTCCCAGCCGTGTGAAGGCGGCGTATGTCCGGACAATGGGCGTTGCGTCCTGCTGGACGACAAGCCCATGTGCATCCCTGGATGCGACACGGACGGTGATTGCCGTCAGGGATACCTGTGCGACCCGCCTCTGAATGCCTGCCTTCCGGACTGCCGTCTGGGCTGGGACTGCGGCGAGGGATTCGCCTGCTCGGACGCATTTGCGAGTTCGACTGGCCCACGCTCGTGCCCGCGGGTGGCCCCTGCAATGCGTCGTTCGACTGCTCGACGGGCTGGTGCATACCGCCCTACAGCGACGGCCAGTTCACGGGATGGACCGACGGAGTGTGCACGCTGCCCTGCTCGGGTGGCAATTGCCCTGATGGGCTCCGCTGCGTTGTGCTCCAGGCGCAGTCCTACTGTCTGCCTGAGTGTCTGTCCACCTCCCAGTGTCGCTTGGGTTACGTGTGTTACCAGTCGCTGGTGGCCTGCCTGCCTGACTGCAACCTCGGATGGCCGTGCGAAACCCCATACGTATGCGACCAATCGGGGCTGTGTCAGTCGGAACCAGCCCAGGACCCCTGTTCGGACGTCCTGAATCCCACGTGCCTTCCATCGCCATGCCAGACTGAAACGGCCGCTTCCGGTACGTGCTCATCGCTTGCCGGTGGGTGCGAGTGCGTTGCAAACACTCCCGTGGACAACCCGTGTTCCTATGCGGTCAATCCCCAATGTACTCCGGGAACCTGCCAGCTCCCCAACGGACAAGATGGTTCGTGCGGCTGGCAGTTCGGACAGTGCGCCTGCGTGGCGCCCGAGCCGCCGGACAGTCCGTGCTCGTCACTGTCGAATCCGCAGTGCGATCCTTCCCCATGTCAGCTTCCAAATGGCTCTACGGGCAAGTGCGGGATGCAATTCATACAATGCACATGCAAGACTTCCGGGGAATGGGGGGGTAGCCTGGCCTCTCAAAACACGCCCGGCAGGATGCGGTACGGGACCAGTTTGCAGTAGGCGTCCCAGTCCTTGCCGTACTTGACCCGACACCGTTCGTCGTCGCGCAGGGCGCGGTGGGTCAAAAGCACGGTCAGGAAAACCACGTAGAACCAGGGCAACAGAACCGGGTTGGCTGTGAAGGCGACCGGAAGGGTCCAGAACACGGCGCCCAGGATCTCGGGGACATAGTGAAAATGGCGGGCGATTCCCCAGAACCCGGAGGCCAACAGCAGGTTCTCCCGGGCTTCGCCGTTCGACGTCGTGTAGTGACCGACCACGATCACCGGCTTGCGTCCCCAGACTTTCGTGTCGCCATCGGTCTCGCGGACACGCTGCCGCTGGGCGTCGGCGAAATAGTTCGCAAAGATCGCCAGGGTCCCGAGCGTGAATACGACGACGGCGCCGAAAACACCGAGGTTCGAGGGATGGTCCACCAGATATAGGGTGTGCGATGTGTAGACCGAGGGCAGCCAGACCAGGACGCCCCATACTATATAGAACCCGGCCCGGTCGTGCATGATGTCCAGGGATCCCAGATATCCCGTCTCCCACCAGAAAAATTTCGCCACATAGACCAGTTGCAGCGCCACCGCGACCGCCATGCCGGGGTGCAGGCCGTGCAGTTCGTTCTGGGCGGCGGCGAACGATATGACGATCAGGGGCCATCCCATCATGGCGAAGCGGCAGTTCGTGAACCTCTTGACGTCCCAGCCCAGGACGCGTGGAAATAGTTCCGTCCCCCAGTAGTAATCGAATACCGGGTTGCCGCTTGTGCCGCTGTCGGCGGTGGACGGGGCGAACCGCCCCTTTAGGTACAAAAGCAGGCAGAAACCCAGGCTGGACAGGTTGAGCGCGCCCAGGATCTCGCCGAAATGGCGGTAGATGATCGAAGCCCTGAACAACCCCAGCCCCAGGTCCGACAGCCCCACGAACAGGGCCAGCGTGATCGCGAACGAGAGGGGCCCATTCGCCCGATACACTGGCACGTGGCCGCTTTGCGTCACGGGTCCATGGTGTTCACGTCCGGGGAGCACCCGCACCAGGACCAGTTCAAATGCGGCGAAGATCCCGATGATCGCCCACGCCGTGCCGGATCCGAAAAGGACCGGACCCCAGACGTCCTGAAAGACGCCCGTGACGCCGCGTGTCGAGAACAGGGTCGCAAGCGCCGAAATGGAACCGTCCAGACGGTCCAGCGTGTACCACATGAGCATGGCGGTAGGGGGGCAGGACAGGATCAGAAAGAGAGGAAACAGGGTTCGACGAAACACGCCGCGCATAACGGATAATCCCCACGAGTCATGGATGCATTGCAACGGGCGGCCTCGCCTTTCGGACGCGCCCTGGGTGCAATCATACACGTTTCATGAAACGCCCCTGATCGAAATGTCGCGATTCTTCGGGATTTTCTGGAGTTTTCAGCTTGTGTCGCAGTGCGCGGAATCAAGGCCTTGTGGGCGACGCACACGGCCCACGCGATCTTGCCGTGTTCTGGCACGCCCTTTGCTGGATAACCGGCAAGGTCATGCTCATGAAGGAGTTTGCAATGCGAAGCAGACGATGGATTTGTATCGAAGGTAGCGTGCTGGCGATGGCCCTTGTGTTCGGGGCATGTGGTTCCGATGGGGGCAAAGACGCCGGCGACGTGACGGTCGCGGACATTGCGGATGCGGTGGACGTCGGGGGGGACGCCGCGGATACAACGACTGCTCCCGACGACGTCTCCGTGGACCCTGGCCTCGCTGATCCCGGCCTAGCTGATTCTGGCTCAACAGATCCTGGCTTTACGGATCCTGGCTCTGATCCCGGGGGAGATACGACGGACATCGGTCTGAAAGACACTGGCTGGGAAATCGAGCCGCCTCCCTGCTGCAAGGACGACGACGAGTGCTTCGAGTGGCAGGTCTGCGTGGCTAAGGGCCTTGGGGCCGGGGGCATGTGCTTCGCCGCGCCCAAGGTCGACGAGTGCTACTACAACACGGACTGCCCGGACAAATATTTCTGCTGGGGACAGCAGATCTGCGCGTGCGACATGAACTGCATGAGCGAACCCGGCACGTGCCTGGCGCTGCCCGGCGACTGTTGCTCGAACGACAACGACTGCGATGCTGGGATGAAGTGCGTCCCTTCATGGGGCGGCGAAACAGGCGTGTGCGAGGTATTCGCAAAGGAAGGCAAGTGCTGGACCGATAACGATTGCGGCCCTTCGCAGGCCTGCGAGGGGGCCTTTGTATGCGGGTGCGACGCGGACTGCGACCAGCCCGACATGCCGGGCGAGTGCGTCGGCGTCTCGGATTGTTGCAAAACGGACGAGGACTGCGGGGGCGGAGTCTGCGCGGGCACCGGCGCGGAGGCCACCTGCGAGCCGATCCCTGAATTCGGAAAATGCTGGGACGACAGCGACTGCTACGAGACCCAGAAATGCACGGGCGCGTCGTTCTGTCCGTGCGGAGCGTTATGCTTCGCGGCCGACACGATCGGGACCTGCACACCACTGCCCTCCGGGTGCTGCAACAACGACGACGACTGCGGCGAAGGTCTCGTTTGCAGGGGCGTCATCGAGTCCGACCACATGCCTGGAAGCTGCGTCCCGGACCCGAACGGATCCCAGTGCCCAGGGGATTACATGTGCTGCTGGGACGACGGGGACTGCGTCGGGGGATCCAAGTGCTCGGGGGCCAACGTGTGCTCGTGCATCGCCTTGTGCATTAACTGCGGAGCCTGCGCTCCGAACCAAATGGGCAAGTGCCCGTGACGGAAAAAAGGCGACAGCTACCTTTCCCAGAGGAGCGAACCGATGAAGCGGGCTTTTTCACTGGTCCCTGGTGTCCTGTGCCTTTGCGGGATTGCGATGTGCATGAACGGCTGCGGCGGGGGCGATGCCGCGGCAGGGATGGACGTCGGAGCGAAGGAGGCCGTTGCCGGTGAAGGGATCGTGGACTCGACAGAGGAGGCTGGGTCGGATGCGACGGCAAAGGACGTGCCGGACGTAACAAAGACGGATCCCGGGGCGATCGCCGACGTGGAAATCGTAATGCCGGACGACGCGCCCGAGTACGGCGGCGGCGAGGAAGACATGATGGAAGACGTGGCGGACGACGTCCATGCGGACCTGGGCGCTGAAGTCACGGCCCCAACCTGCCTGGACCCGGTGCTGCCCGATTCGTGTCTCAAGGAGGCCCTCGCTTGCACGGGCCTGACCACGTGCGGCCCCACGGTCACGAAATGCTTTCAGTACGATTCCCCCTTGTTTCCCCAGTCGTCCTGGATGGTCTGGGACTACTTTCGCTATTTCAACTGGACCGGTGGTCAACTGTCCATAGGGGGCGCGCAGGCCATGCGGGTCGAATTCTCCAACGGCGCCTGGATGATTGCCGACTTCGCGGAACACCCGAGGGCCGTGTATTCGTCGCCGGAGGGCAAGGTCTGCGCCACCCTGGGGTTCGACATCACCGATAACTCCGGAAACTGGAAAGATTCCTACACCGCTCGAAAGGCATACCTTCGATACGGCGCGGACAGGCCGGTGATCATTTCCCCCCGGTTCGAGGCCTCCCCGCGGTCCTGGTGGAAAATCGAGGGATACGACGTCCGCTGCCCCGACGGCAGCGTAGAGAACTACAGTATCGAGGAATTCAACCCCCTGGCCTACCTGCTGTTCGGGGGCGAAAACCGTTCGGGCAAGAGCTTCCTTCCCATCTGGACTTCCCACGGGTGCGAACTGGGGCCGTTCACTCAGGAGTGCATTTACCAAGAGGACGTTAAGAAAGCGGAGTGGTGCGAGGGCGCGAAGCTCCACGTGTGCCGGCGGGGGGTAGCGCTGGACCTGGACTGCTCGGCGCTCTCCAAAACCTGCGTCCAGATACCGCTCAAGTACGGCAGCAAAATCTGGTATCAGCACGCATTCTGTACGGACGGCTCCTCCTGCAGCGAGGATTTCTGCGACGGAACGATGATGGGGGAGTGCTGGGGAGGTTACGCCGAGTACAAGGATTGCGCCGAAATCGGTGGAACCTGCACGGTGCTTCCAGGCTCCCCGCCCTACACCCAGACTCACGTCGCGTGCGTCCAGGGCTCGGCCAAAGATCCGGCCAAGGAATGTTCCCCCCAGGGTTTCGCCGAGTATTGCGACGGCAACACGACCGTGAGATGTGACTACAAGGGATCCGAGCAGAGGTTCGACTGCTCGACACTGGGCCTGACATGCGTCCAGTACGTCACCGAAGGGGGAGACACCTGGAGTTCCTGTCACCCGCCGGACGAGCTGGAGTCATGCGGCGCGGGGTATGAGGAAGGCTGTACGGGCGACACTCGTCGCATCTGTCACGCGGGACGCGTCCTGTTCGAGGACTGCATGAAGCGCTACGGCGAGACATGCAGGGTCGGCTCGACCGGCGAGGCCCTGTGCGTGGACGAGGCATCGGTTCCGTGCACGAACACTGCGATCAATTGCGTGGGGTGCGACGGCGACCGCCGGGTCTGGTGCGGAGAAGGCGGTCTGACCATCTTCGACGACTGCTCGATGCAGGGGCTCGCGCTCACCGGCGGCAACGGCAGGACCTGCTACGTCGGGACCGGTGTCGAGGACATCAGCCATTGCCCGGTTTGCGGTCAGAAAGGGGCGGCGACGTGCGACCTGGACGCATTCACCCCCTACTGCGCGGACCACGACATGGTGAAATGCTTCGGGGATCACGCGATAGAGTTCGACTGCATCGAGGTCTTCCCCCAGTACGCCAGCGGTTGGTGCAACATCGACAAGTGGGGCAACGCCTACTGCGAGTCCGTGGACGCCCCTCCTTGCGACCCGGAGGCGACCCCGTCAGTGTGCGAGGTTTCGCCGCCGAAGGCGGTCAACTGCACTGAAGCAGGCGTGCTGGAAAAGACGAACTGCCTGGACCAGGGCC
Organism: Deltaproteobacteria bacterium; assembly: GCA_013151875.1. Taxonomy (GTDB): domain Bacteria; phylum Myxococcota_A; class UBA9042; order DTJE01; family DTJE01; genus JADDHL01. The sequence goes on along the minus strand of JAADHL010000369.1, from coordinate 1,245 downwards.
TTGCCGAGTGCAGGACGAATTCGGACGGCGACGCCGTTTGCGTCCAGTCGGGCGCCGAGGCATGCGACGCTGCGACGTTCAAGCCCAAGTGCGACGGGGCCTCCCTTGTCCATTGCGTGGACGGGTTCACTTTCGGACAGTTCTGCGGCATGGGCATGGAGTGCGGCGCGAACCAGCAGGGCGACGCCGTGTGTCATCAGGCCGGGGCCGAATGGTGCGAGGAGTTCCTGTTCGAGCCCAAATGCGAAGGAAACATCGCCGTGTCCTGCGAGCAGGGCTTCGTGAACCAGATCGACTGCCCGGCGGCCTGCCAGGAGTGCATATGCCAGTTCGACGGTTATCAGGTGTGGTGCGAAGCCGGTTTTTCCGGTAGCTGAAGCCGTGATTCGCCCAACAAGTAGGAGGATCGAGATGTCATTGCGTGGAACATGGTCCTGTCTCCTGGCAGGGCTTTTGATCGGGACCGGGTGCTCCGGCCTGGATGGAGGGGCCTCGGACGGCTGGGGCCCGGACAACGGGGACCCGGCCGATACCCTGATCGTGGAAACGATGTCTGATCCAGGCCCCGGCGACGGTACGGCCCCAAAAGACGCGGATGCCGCGTCGGAGTCCGGCCCGGACAACGGGATCGATTCGGTCGGTCCGGACCTTCACGAGGTCCCGACGGAGGTGGACTACATGATCGTGGCCGCCGACGACCTGCGGGACGCGGCCGAGGCGTTCGCCGCGTACCGCGAAAGCACCGGGTACTCGACCCTGGCGCTGACCATCTCGGATATCACGGGACAGCCGACATCGGATGAATGGGTCATCGAGGCGATCTCGAAACGCGTGCGCGCCGTGTACGATGAAAGGGACCCCGACCGTCCTTTCTACCTGCTGATTCTGGGGGACGCCCTGCCCGTGGACAACGATCCGAAAACCATGGTCCCGGCGCCTCTGTGCACGGTCGGCTGGGACCCGGGGTACTCGGACAACGGATACGCCGACATGGATGGAGACCTCGTACCGGACCTGGCCGTGGGCCGCATCCCTGTCCGCACCAACAAGGACGCCCTGCTCGTGCTCGACAAGGTAAAGAACGGCGAAGAGTCATACGAGGTGGGCCCCTGGAATCGTCGCCTCAGCGCCTATGCCGGAGAGGGGGGGTTCGGCGAGGACATCGACGCGGCCATCGAACTGGTGGCCCAGAAGGCGTTCGAGGCCGTGCCGTACGATTTCGACGTGCGCTTTGCCTACGACAAT
>JAADHL010000289.1 GCA_013151875.1 Deltaproteobacteria bacterium | reverse complement strand
ATAGAAGGTCTTGCGGTCCACTTCCTTATAGATCAGGATCACCCCCATCACGATCGCGATGATCACCTCAAGCAGGGAAATCGAGAACAATCCAAAATCCACCAGGACGCGGCCGGCCTGGTCCGTGACGGCCAACTGGGACAGCGCCATCGAGGAAACCACCATTCCCACCGCTGCCATTCCCAGTCCCAGGAAGGCCCGGTTCCGGTAGGCCTCGATAAAGGTGTTGCGCGCGATGGCGTCTATTCGACCAAGCGACGCTGAAACGGGATTCTTCATCGGGCCACCTCCCCCCCCGCGGGAACATCCCTCTTTTCCGCCAGATCCATGATCAGTGATTCGAGGGAAATTTTCTTGTCCGTCAGGGAATTCACCGAAAGGCCCGCCTCAATCAGGCGCCCAAGGACCTCGTTCGATCTGTCCGACGCGCAGACCACCCTGGCGGCATCAGGTCCCGCGGCCTCGACTCGCACTACTCCCGGCCATGTCGAGATTTCGGTCGTATCGGCTTTGCCGCTGACCATCGCCTCTTTTTCCAGGTGGCCGCCGGAGAGGAGGTCGTCCAGTTTGCCGGACGATTTCATGGCCCCCTTGTCGATGATCATGACCCGGTCGCAAAGGCGCTCGATGTCGGCCAGGATGTGGGACGAAAAGAATATGGTCTTTCCAGCGGACTTGAGTGAAGCCACCAGGTCGCTCACCTCCTTGCGCCCGATCGGGTCCAGACCGGACATGGGTTCGTCCAGGATGATCAGATCCGGGTCGTTCAGCAGGGCCTGGGCGATGCCCACGCGCTGCAGCATTCCCTTCGAGAATTTCCTGAGCCTGCGCTGACGGACGTGGCTCAGGCCCACCGTTTCCAGCAGCTCGTCTATGCGACGACGCCTGGCCTGCCGTTCCATTCCGAACAGGCGTCCAAAGGTGTCCAGAAGCTCGGACGGCTTCAGGTAGTCATAGAAATACGGCTGTTCGGGCAGGAACCCCAACCTCTGCCTAACCCCGATGTCCGAAGGGTCGCCCCCCAGGACCGACACCCGGCCCGCGGTAGGCCTGATCAGGCCGGTCAGCACCTTGATTGTGGTGGTTTTTCCCGCGCCGTTCGGGCCGAGGAATCCATAGACTTCACCCCTTTCAACAGTGAAGGACACCGATTTGACGGCCTCCACCTTGCGCGTGCGGAACGGGGGACGGAAGGTCTTGGACAGACCCTCTACTTCGATGACTCGATCCAATAAGGGCCTCCTTTCTTTTTCTTACGCGGGCTAACGCCCGCGCCGCCGCACTTGCGCCGGTTGTCTGTCACTCCTCGATTTTACCGCCGGGCTGACGCCCGCGCCGGCGCACTTGCGCCGGTTGTCTATCACCCCTCGATTTCGCCCAATGCTTCCACCAGGGTGTCGACCACGCGGTCCACCTGGTCCAGGGACATTTCATCGAACAACGGCAGGGCCACCAGTTCACCGGCCAGGGCCGCGCTTACCGGACAAGGCAATGAATCGCCCCAACGTTTGCGAAAAAAGGTCTGACCGGTCAGGTCGTGGGCCGACGGGCCCGCTTCAACCCCTTTTTCGCGCATCAGCTTGACAAGTCGAGGCGCGCCCTCACCCACACGCACGACAAAGGACTGCCATGTCTGCCCATTCCTGAAATACCCCCTGGGGATGCCGACCCCATTTACGCCGTCCAGACGCTCGATGTAACCCTTGGCAAGATTCGCTCGCGACGCGATGGACCCGGCCACGCTGGTCAACTGGACCCGGGCGACGGCGGCGCACAGGTCGGAAAGCCTGAAGTTGAGCCCCATGTCGCCGAAAATGTCGCCAAACCCGGAACCTGTGCGGCCGTAGTCCTTGAGTGACCTCACACGTGTCGCCATGGGTCCGTCGCAGGCCACCATGCCGCCCTCGCCGCCGGTCACCAGCTTGCGTGGATGCAGTGAAAAACAGGCCAGCTTCCCCACTGTGCCGGCCCTGGCCCCGCGCGCGGTAAACCCCCCGAAGGCACACGCTGCGTCCTCGATGACGTCCAGGTCCCGACCCATCGCCGCCTCGACCACGCGCTCGACATCGGCCGGAATGCCGAAGGCGTGGGACACGACAATCGCCCTGGTGTCGCCGGTCATCACCGCCTCCACGGTTTCAGCGGTGACTGCCAGGGTATCCGGGTCCACGTCCGCCGGAACGGGAACGGCCCCGAGCCAAGCCGCAGCCTGGGCCGCGGCCGGAAAGGTGAACGCCGGCACCACCACCTCGTCCCCTTTACCTATCCCCAGCGCCGACAAGGCCAGCAGCAAGGCGCTGCCCCCGCTGGACACAGCCACCACCTGACGTCCGCCTAGCATCGCGCCGGCCTCTTGTTCAAGCGCCGCGACCTCGGGTCCCTGGGCCAGATGGCGGGAAGCCAGGACCCTCCTGACGGCATCCAGTTCCGCGTCCCCCAGCCTCGGCCGCGCCAAGGGCACGGGCATTCGCGCCATGTCGCTCATGACTTTTCCTGCCGATACCATGCAATCGTCCTGACGAGCCCCTCCTCCAGGTCCACCCTGGGTTCGAAGCCCAGCACCTGCCTGGCCTTGCCCACGTCAGGTATCCTCAGTTCCACGTCCGCGAATTCCCAGGGCACGGACCTGACCTTCGAACCTGATTCGCACAGCCGCACAATCTCTCGCGCCAGGTTGTAGATGGTCAGGGTGCTTCTGGGGTTGCCGATGTTGAACGCCTCGCCCACGGCCTTGGGGTTTTTCATGGCCAGCAGCACGCCGTCCACGATGTCGTCGATAAAGCACCAGGACCGAATCTGGCTGCCGTCGTTGTGGACCAGCAGGTCCTCGCCAGCCAGGGCCCGGTCGATGAAGTGATGGACCGCGCCCTCCCCCACCTGGTGTGGGCCGTAAATATTGAAGGGGCGGATCGAGACCGCGGGGAAGCCGTACTGCCGATGATAGCTCAACGCCAGGTGCTCGGTGGCCAGCTTGCTTACCGCGTAGGTCCAGCGCGCCTCTCCTACTGCGCCGAGCTGGGACACGTGTCCCTCGGTCACCTTGTAGGCATACCGCCCGAACACCTCGCTGGTCGAGAAATCTATGAACCGGGCCATCCCCCCCATCTCGTATGCGGTTTCGATTACGTTCATGGTCCCCTGCAGGGCCACCCGCATGGTCAGGACCGGGGCGTTCATTACCGTGTCCACCCCGGCGATTGCCGCCATGTGAACGACATGGTCGCAGCCCTCCATGGCTTTGCGAACGGTTTCCCTGTCCATCACGTCGCCCTGGATCATCAAAACGCGGGGATGCTCCAGCAGACCGGTATCCTTGATGGCGTTGCGATGCAGATTGTCCAGGATTACCACGTCAAAATCATCAACCAGACGCAAGGCCAGCGAAGACCCAATGAAGCCCGCACCGCCCGTGATCAACACACGACCGTTCTCACTCAACGGTTTTTTCCTCCCTGACGGCCGCCAGAATGTCCGGCGGTGGAGTGGACTTCAGGCGGTCGCCCACCAACGAAAACAACGTGATTGGGATAAAGGGAAATTCGGCTTTCCATCTCTTTTCCTCGTCCTGGATGCCCTCGGCCAGGACCTGTGAAATTGCGCTTATGCGCCGCATGAGCTGCTTTCTCTGATCGTCCGTCGCCTCATAATACTTCTGGAGGGCATACGCGATCGCCATTCCCTCCTCGTGTCCCCGCTCGAACAGCTCCGCCACGAAATTGGGGTCAATAGGCGCCCCCGGCAGGCCCGCGGCAATGGCAAAGTGGTCCCTTGCCTTGAGCCTGGCCTCGGAGCGTTCGGCGTCCGTCGAGCCCTTGAACTCGAAGTAGAGGTTGAAGCCCAGGTCCATGTGAAGGCGCCAGTCCTCTGGAAAGTGCTTGAGCCCCTGTTCCAGGAAGGAGTCCGCGCGCCGCACCGTATCGTCGTCAATGGTCTGTCCATATTTCACCACCTGCGCGGCCCACAGGTATACGCGAGGGTTGTCGGGATCCAGACCCACTATCGCCTCGTAATATTTGTCCAGCCACTTGAAGATGCGATCCGCGAAAAAGTGGGAAAGAAAATACGAATGCGCCCTCACGAACAACACATCGGCAAACGCGGTGTTGAACCCCATGGACAGGAACTTCAGCACTACTACCGGCGGCACGTACAGGGTTTCAGCGGCGGTTTCCGAACCGCGGGTCAGGTGGGTCCTCTCTTCCTCGGGGCTCATGGTCCCAGCCGCTATCCTGTCGCGCACATGGGTATCGGTGATGGGGTTCATGGCGGCGTATTTCAGGTCCACCAGCCCACCCCTGGACACAAAGAATCCCAAAGCGGCCACGGCCAGCAGGCCTGCGAATCCCAGGGCCGTCCGGACCCAGGGCACCATTACGCCGTTTCGTTCCATCAATCCCTCGTAAGGACCAATCCGGTTGGATGCTATCATACCCCCTGATCGATTTGGTTGACTCGACCGGGAATGCGCTTGGGCGACTTCGAAGATGGGCCGGGGGTTCAGGGACGGGAAGGCAGGGGCGTCTTTGCCGGATGGATCCCCATCCTGGTGCTGGCCGCCGCAGGGGGCCTTTTCGCCTTCTATCCCAGCGGGGACCCGGATGTGTTCTTCCATCTGGCCACGGGGCGCGAGATAGCCCGAACCGGGACACTTCCCGCAACTGAACCGTTCTGTTTTCCTTCCGTGGACAGGCCGTTCGTCAATCACGAGTGGCTGTTCGACGTGGCCCTTTGGGGCGCATTCAGGGCCGGCGGCGCGGCGGGCGTTGTCTGGTTCAAGGTGTCGCTGGCCGCCCTCCTGTTCGGACTGATCGGCATTGTCGGAAGGCGAATGGGCGCCGGACCGTGGCCCATGGTGCTCGTTGGTGTCGGCTTCCTTCCCCTGTTCAGGGCCTCGCTGGAGGCCAGACCTCACCTGGCGGGGTACGCCATGACCGCCGCAACCATCATCTGCCTGTTCGGCCTGGAACGGGGCCGGAAGGCGTGCCTGGCCGCGCTGGCCGTGCTGATGGTTCTGTGGGCCAACACCCACGGTTCGTTTCCCCTGGCCTTCGCCCTGTGGGGGATCTTTGCTGTCAGGGCCTTCGCGGGACGGGCAGACCGTCCTAAAACCAGAACAGCAATGATGCTGACCGCCGGCCCCCTGCTGGCCATTGCCTGCCTCGCGAACCCCTGGGGAATCGGGATCTTCGGCACGATTCTGCATCACATGGAACCGCTTTATCGCGAAATTGTGCCCGAGTGGGGTCCGGTCAGGTGGGGAGAGCAGCCGGCGAGGGACCTGCTGTATCTGGTGCTGGCCGCGTCGGCCCTGTTGTCGTTTCTGCCGCGCGCAAACAGGGGTCGTGTTGCCCTGATCGCGATCCTGGCCCTTTTCCTGGCCCAGGCCGTGCTTTCCATCAAGTTCACCCTGGGCCTGGCGGTCGGGGCCGTTCCCGTTCTGGCGGCCAACCTGTCCGCCGTGAGCTTCAAAAGGCGGGGGTCGCTGAAGTTTGCCGGGGCGTCCCTGGCCGCGGTTTCAGTATTGGCGTTGACGCCGCTGCTTGCCCCGTGGAAGGGCCCAGGCCTGGGTTTCGACCTGCGTGATTTTCCCCAGGATGCACTGGAATACGCCAAGGAAAACAACCTGTCGGGCCGAATGTTCAACCCCTTCAACCAGGGTGGGTTCTGCGAGTTCCAGTCGCACCCGCGCCTTCGGGCCTTCATCGACGGTCGCGCCTATGTCCACGGGCTCGATGGAATCAGGACCTATATGAATGCGCTGTCCAACTATGACAACTTTAAGAAATTGAACGATAAATATGGATTCGATCTGGTATTGGCGGACATCCAGGACCCGTCCTTTCCCCGTCTGGATGCCGGATTGGGAAGCGACCCCGCTTTTTCGATGGTCTGGCTGGACAGCCACTTCGCCATGTTCGTTCCCACGCAATCCAACGAGATTAACAATATCAAGCCATACAGGGTCCTGCGGCCCACCACCGACCCCAGATACCTGTTCGGCCTGAACGGATCATCCGTTTTGGAGGCGCGAAACGAGGTGTCCCGCGTCCTGGAGTCGGCGGCCGGAAAGACCTTGGGCAGGCTCCTGGCCGGCGTGCTTGAGCTACGCGCTGCCGGCGTTGGGTCCACCCCGGATTCACTCTTTGATCCCGGTGTGGACCAATCGGGCTGCAAGGCCGCTGAACCGGACCTGGAGGCCCTCGTGGACTCCAATCAGGAAGCGCCCATGTTCAGGTACTTCCTGGCCGCTGCCCGTGCCTGCGCCGGCAGGTGCGATGATGCCCGCGAACAGGC
>JAADHL010000011.1 GCA_013151875.1 Deltaproteobacteria bacterium | reverse complement strand
GGGTTTTCGCCTTTCCGACGAGGTTCACGTAGACATAAAAATCATCGCGATTTCTGACCGCGCCGAGCATGGCCGAGTAGGCCTCGAAGCCGAAGTCCTCGAATCTTGGATTCAGGACGGTTTCAGCGTGAACCACGTCGCCTTTCCAGACAATCCTTGCAGGCACATCATTGTACCGTCTGGTCCTGCCACGAATGGTGACGTCAAGGGTCAGGTAGGCGTTTGCGGCAAGTGCGTCGTGCGAGGGCTTGTCCCTGCTTTTCGATGATAGGATTCTTGCCTCGATGTACGGGTACCGGCGGGCGTACAGCTGGTCTTCGGAAAGCATGTTTTTTCGTATTTCCGCGCGGTCGTCATCGGCCAGGTCCGTGAAGTCCTCGTCGAGGATCTTCAACTCCTTGAGACGACCTTGAAGCCTGGACTTTGAAGTCGGGTCGTCGACGGTCAGTTTCATGGATTCGGACCTGATCTGAAACTCCACGCCCTCAATCCGGCCCACGACCCCTCTTGCTATGATCCTAGTCGGTTTCGCCTCGATAAGGTGGTCATGAGCTACGGATTTGGCGATCCCCGCCCTGCGCGTCACCACAACGAAGCTGCTCCTACCCGCATCCACCGTGATGTTCCGGGATGGGGGAGGCCCGGCCCGACCTTGAATGGAAACAAGGCCAATCGCAACGCCAATAAATGTAACAAAACGCCCTTTTTTCATGTCGAATCTCCCTTGTTGATCAAGATATTTCCAAAAAATACTGTTCGGCTTCGCAGTAACAGGAGAGGAAAAAGAAATCCCGCCAGTATCCAGGTGTATGGGCCGCTGGAAGCCGAACGGGACGCACCACTGCAACCACCGGCGCTTTCACCGTTGTGGTCCGCGAAATACCCGGCTTCCACGATTCCGGCATCGTCGGAATCACCGATGACGACCTCGTCGGAAGATTTCAGGTTCCCGCACCGCCCGGTAAGTTCCCCTTCGTCGATTACGACGCCGTCCGGGCGAACCGCCTCGAACCGCAGGGCGCATCCTTGCACCGCGACTCGCAACATACTGAGGCCATCGCCGACAAGCACCTGGCTGTATGGATTGAAACCGGCGTCCGGGTCTACGTCGTACGGGCCGGAACCGGAGTTTACCTGGATGTACGTAACCCCCTCCTTGAGGCTGCGCTCGTAAATCTTGTCATGCCCGTTCAGAACCAGATCCACGCCGAACCTCTCGAACCTTTCGACCAGTTCGTCCCTCACCCAGGGGTTCTCCACAAGCTTGCGCAACGCACAGGAGCCGGTGCACGAAGACCATGGCGGAATGTGCTCGAAGGCGATGATGAACACCGGGTCCTCGATCCCATCAGTGGCGTCCGTCAGGACCTTTTCCAGCCAAGGCGGCACATTGTCCCGAATTTCGTCATTAAGGAGGTGTTCCGAATCGATCCCCAGAAACAGGACGTCCCCATATCTGAACGAGTAGTAGAATTCGTTGCCCGGATTCACCAAAACCTCGGTGCTCAAGTCGATGCCGTTGCCGGCATAATTGTGATTGCCGTTGACGTTGAACAGGGGCAGGTCACCATACCAGTCCCCGCGGGTGAAGAAGTTTTGCCACTGGGCCAGTTCCGAGCCCTCGTCCACGTTGTCCCCCGGCTGGATCTGAAAATCCGGATCGAACGCCCTGACGACCGAATCGAATCCGGCGACCTCGGAATTTTCGTGGACTTCGGCAAAGAAAACGAATCGAAAAGGCGAGCCGGGCCCCCCGTCAATCCGAAAGTGGTGCGGTTCGCTTTCAAATACCGTTGCGCCACCGGTATCCGACCTGACCCGGTACCGATACCTTGCGCCCGCATCGAGGCCGGTCAAAAGCACCTCGTGTTGCAGGGTTTCCTGGTCAGTGCCTCCCGCTGCGACAAAGTCGCCGTTTTCCGCTGGTGCCACTTCGACCACGGAGTTCGACGGGATTTCGGTACGCCATGCAACCTTGATGGAAGTACGCGTCACGTCGCCCAGATAAGGACCGAATGTCTCGGCTCTGGCGGAAATGGATGAAACGAGAATCAACAAAAAAGGAACAGCTTTCATGATTTCAATCCCTGCTGAAGCCGGACACCAGTGATTTCCAGAACGCGCGCACGGGAAACCCCTCGGACACATTCTCTGGTTGGGCCTCCTTGTAGGCCCAATGGGACGCCTTGCCCGACTCGGACTGAAGATGCATCGCTGTTGTGCGAATCTGGACTTCGAACACGGTGCCGTCGTCTGTGCGCACACATGTATGCAGGCTCTGATAGCCGTTGTCCTTGGGCGCGGCTATATAGTCCTTGAAACGTCCCACGATCGGCTCGTAGTTCTGATGGATCACGCCGAGAGCCGAATAACAGTCGGTTTCCCGGGAAACCTCTATGCGAAACGCGATCAGATCATGCACCTGCTCCAGTTCCAGCCCCTTGGAACGCATCTTTTTCCACACGCTCGCGACATGCTTGATGCGGTGGCGGACTTCGATGAGCGACAATGACCGGGCTTCGATGGCCTTTCGGATTTCGTCCTCTCGCTCCTTGAGCCACCCGCTTTTGGACCGCTTCATGGCGGCAAGCGCCTTTTCGAGGTCAAGGAAGGCCTCTGGATGCAGAATCCGCAGAGCTGCATTTTCCAGGCGGACCTTGACAGCCGCGGCGCCCAAGCGATCCGCCTCGATAGCATCGTGATGCCACGCTTTACGAGCCATGACCGCGCCTGCCGCGCCCCCGTCCTTCATTGCCTCCAAGGCAATCGCCTTCGCCTCCAGCCGTGCATAGTCTGAAGAAAGCGCCGGGTGCTCAATAGCCGCCACCTCGGGTTTGACAGTTGCCGGGTTCAGGTCCTCACCATGATCCGACGAGCCTGGTGGCCGGAATGCACGGCGTTCAGCGGCAACCAGATGTTCGACCGTCCTTTGCAGTTCCAGTCCCATGCAGCGAAAGCGCCAGCATAGCCAACGAATCTCCCAGGCGCCACTTGGAATCGACAGATCCCCCCAGTACCCCATTTCCATCTTGCGGACGCCGTCCAGCAGGCGCGACAAAGGACGCGTAACCAGGAACCGTATGGCGGGCAGAAGAAACAGCAGGATCGAACCAATGGTCACACCCATGTGCACCCACCACAGTTTCCAGCCTTGCGCGACCTGGTTTTCGAATTGCGTTGCGTCTTCGACCACCTCAAGGCTGCCTTTTCCACCTTCCAGAACACCCGAGGCGACCGGAACGACAACACGAAAGGACGGATGATAAGCTGGGCCATTCCCCGCCTCGGTTGAAACCACGACTTTTCCCTCAAAATCCCTCAGGACCATCTGGTGATCAGGCCTTCCGTTTCTGAGATAGGCTTTGTGAAAAGAAGCCACCGAGGCGAGGATGTCTTCCAGATCAGCGGCATTTTCAATTTCAGCCATCAAGGGCGCGAGGGCCTGCTGCATCTGTTGTTCGCGGGCGCTGCGATCGGAACGGATTTCGTAAATGTGTTGCAAGAGAGTCATTGACCCCATGACCACGGTCACTATGAATGCCGTGGACAAGGCCAGGCGCCATCCGATGGACAGCCCCCGTCGCCTGGGTGGAGGCAGGTTGCTGACCGCCTGTTCCTTCCCGTGGGTCTCGCCGTTCATGGTTTTACCAGGATTTTTCCGGAGTGCCCGCACCGTGCGGCGATTTGCGAGACGGCGCAACCATCATTTCGTTGAGCCGGGACAGGTGCTCCAGGATTTCCTGCGTTTCAGAAGGTGCCGTGTCATGGAGTTTCATCACGGCTTCTCGAATGGCCGCGATTTCCTGATCAGGGACTCCTTCACCCATCCTTCCGACCAGAAAATTGATGCCCTTGACGATTGTGTCCAGTTCCTGGACGTTCGTTTCGAGTTCCAGTGGCTCAATCCTGCCGGTGGAAACCTTGTACAGGTGGAGGTGGATGCGTTGAATCGGCTTCAAAAGCACCTTCTTCAGAATAAACCACAGGAGTACGTAAATCATGATTCCGAGCACGAGAACGTGCCACAGATGTTTTAGGAACAAGTCCATGACGGCCGATCCGGGCGTTGAGTAGTATTGGAACACGGCGTAGACGCCCATTGAAACGGCTATGGCCGACGCGCTCCAGATGGACGCCAGGAACGACAGACTTACCTTCGTGGCCGGTGAAACAGCGCCGGCTACCGTTGAAACACTCTGCGTGTTCATCATTCAAACCTCTTTGTCACGCCATTCTTGTTGAGCAATCGGCGTGCCATCCTTGTAACCTCCTGGAATCACAGTCCTCCCTTCTTTAGACAACGGAGGCCCAAGCGGCTTCCTGTTGGAAATGTCGAATATCACACACAACCCCGTCACCCGGTCCCTTTTCCCGGTCAATCATGCATGTACAGAATATTGGAACAGCTCGTAAATACAGCAACTTACCTGCGCTTACAAAGCAAGGCGCCAATACTCTACACTTGCCGAAGTTTGTTGGGTAATTTTATCCAATCGAGCCATCTCTCCATACAGAAATTACCTTACCGAGGTTAATTCTCAAGCCGATGATCATGTTCGGAAATCAACCTCGGTCGGGTTTCCGTCTTTGGTTTCCGTCTTTTTCATGCTGGCCCCCCTGATCGCCTTTTGCGTTCTCTTCATGCTCTGAACCTGAAAGGACTATGTTTTTCTGATCCTGTATGATTGATTCACAGGGGAGGTCGGTCATGAGATACAACACGGCTTGGCTTTGGCCGGCGGTGGTGCTTTTTGCCTGCGGTGCAGGAAATGGGGGAGCCGATATTGCCGACGACACTGGAAAGATCGACGTGCAGGACCTGTCCGGCCTTCCTGACGATGTGGATCCCGATGTTCCCGGGTCTCCCGACAGCCTGACCGATGATCATACTGATGGTGGATGGTGCCAGGAACCTCCCAGGCTCGACTTCGTCCTGGACACGGGTGATGACGGCAAGCCGTGCACGGGCGGGAACATCTGTAATGTCCTGCTTTCGAACTCGGGGGACCGCGACCTCGACGTGGTGCTGACGCAGTGTGGAATCCCCGTCTGGGGAGCCTGGATCACCTTTGAAAAAATGAACGACGTGCTGGGACTGGGGCAACTGGAGTACGGCATGGCCTACACGGACGCCGATGGCGTTGCGTCCCGGACCCTCAGTCTTGCCCAACACACTGTTGGTCAGTTCCAGGTGCATGTATGCGAGTACGGCGTGCCTGAGACCGGGTGCATCGATTTCAATGTCAAAACCTTTGTTCACAGCTATCCTGTCCCTTTGATCGTGGGTTTCGCGGACTACCAGGGCGCTTACCCTCTCATCGACGTGGCCCGAGTGTACCTGTTCAAGCAGTACGTCGGCGGAAAGCCAAAGTGCGACGATCTCAAGGTCAACAACCTGCCCACGGCCACTGTGATTTCGCAGACGGTCGGCATCACCCAGAGCGCCCAGTTTTCCGTCCTGCCCAACCTGGAGACCGAAAAGACCCAGAATTACACTGTAGTTGGTCTGGCCCAGGCCGGCGAGGGGCCGGTGCAGGCCTGGGGTTGCGAGGACGGCTCGACACCGGGCAAGCCCACAAAAGTAGAATGGGGCGGTCAGACGTACGTGGACCTGGAACTCGTCGATGTGGATATTTCTGAAAACTGAACCCCCGGGCAAGGGAGGAGTCATGCGAAAGCTACGCATATCGGGATACGTCTTGACGGCCCTTGTGTCCGTGTTCCTGGGCACCGGATGCGGAGGAGGACAGGACGCCGACTTTTCCGGCGCCGACGCAATGAAGGACCAGGATGTTGCCGACCTTCCGGAGGTTTCCTCCAGCAATGAGGGTGTCGCGGACACTGTGAAACCAGGCGTTCCGTGCATCAAGGTCACTCCCTCGCCGGTGGACTTCGGCGGCAGGCTGATTGGTCAGCCCGCCCTGATCGACGTGGAGATCGAGTCCTGCGGGACCGCCCCCCTGGAGGTCACGGACATCTTCCTGCAGGACGGTACCGGCGGTACGTTTCCGTCCAGCCCGGATTTCCTGATCGACTACGCCAAGCTTCCCGCGGGTGTAAGACCAACGGTCGAAAAGCCGGTGATCGTGGATGCCGACGACTCCGTGGCGTTCACGATGCAGTGCACGCCGGACCAGCAGAACCCGATGGACCCGGTGACGGGACAGGTGCTGAAGGACAAAGGGACCATCCAGATCAACACCCCCGATGCGGAGGTGGAGATTGAAACCCTCTGTTTCGGCGTTCTGCTGGAGTGCCCGCAGCCCATCATTGTTGTCTGAAGGGGAGGAGGTGCCGCCACAGACGGTCATTCATCTGTACGGAAGCCAGAGTCAGGCCGTCAGCGGTTCGATCACTTCGTACCACTGGACCGTGGACCAGCCCGAAGAGAACAAGTCCAACCTCGAACCGTCGGCGGATGTTCCCGATCCGACCCACGAACTGAATGTGGCCGGGACTTATACCTATTGTCTGGACGTGTGCGACGCGGAGTCATGCAGCAGCGACCCTCAGTGCAATACGACCGTTTGCAAAAAGGTGGTCGTCTGCCCCTGCGGCCATGGAATTCACTGCGAACTCACATGGGACACTCCGAACGATCTCAATCAGCTCGACGAAAACGGTTCGGACATGGACCTGCATTTCGCGCACCCGTTCGCCACAGGCCCCGACATCGATGAAGACGGGCAACCCGACCCGTGGTTCGACCTGAAATACGACTGCTTCTGGTTCAACCCGAATCCCATATGGGAGAGCATGGACCCCAATGTTTCCGACGGCCCGAGCCTCGACCGCAACGACGTGGACGGCATGGGCCCGGAGAACGTCTATCTGGACATGCCGGTGGACGGGCGCACCTACCGGATCGGGGTCCATTACTGGGACGATCACGGGTTCGGCGCATCCTATCCCACCGTAAAATGCTGGATCGCGGGACAGGAGGTGTACGAAAAGAACCTCGAGGAACTGGGAGTGCCGATGAGCAGGTGCGACATGTGGGATGTCGCCACCATCGAATGGGACTCGGGACAGGTCGCCTCGATCCTGGACCCGCAGGGAGGGCCGAAGATTACGCACTGCTACCAGAATCCATCGTTTGCCTGGGGAGGCGGTCCCTGCAACTGTGACGATGGCGACCCTTGTACCGATGACAAATGCGACCCCAAGCAGGGTTGCGTCCACCAACCGATTCCCTGCCCTTCCGGCATTCCCACCTGCGACGACGACAACGACGGGGTAGCGAACGGAATCGACAACTGCCCCTGTGCAGAAAACCCGGACCAGGTGGACTGCGATTTCGATGGAATCGGTGATGTGTGTGATGATTTCGTGATGGACCCCGACGGGGACGGTTGGGGGCCGTGCGGCGAGTACCCCGAAGACAACTGTCCCTTTGTTTTCAACCCCACGCAGGAGGACATGGACGGGGACGGCATGGGCGATGCGTGCGACCCGGACATC
>JAADHL010000383.1 GCA_013151875.1 Deltaproteobacteria bacterium | reverse complement strand
GGGGAGGACGTCCCCGCAAGCCTGCACATGAAATCCGCGAACCTCGAACTCATTGGTGAAACAGCCTGCTTCATGACCATTTACCGTCGAAACATCCGTTCAGTCGCTCGATCTCCGAACCGGAGGGACGATCGAACCATACACCGCAGCCGTCACCGAACGGGACGCCCCTCAGGAAGAGATAGAGGACCCCGCCGAAGTGAGAGTCGTAATCATATCCGGGCAGCCTGGACGCGAGGTGGCGGTGCAGGCCGGTCGCGTACACGCGCGACTGAAGGATGTACAAATCGCGATCCATGGTTCGGTCCAGGCGTTCCCGGACATAGTCGCCCGGCCCCCTGCCCAGAAGATTGGATTTCCAGTCCAGCAGGTAGTACCGGCCTTCATGGCGAAACACCAGGTCGATGAAACCCTTCATCTGTCCCCGGTGAGGCTCGAACTCCAGCCTTTTCAATATGTCCGCGTGATCCGGCAAGGCCCGGGCCAGGGACGCGGCCTCCAACAGACCGACCGGAAACGCGAATTCCATCTCGTGTACGCGTTCGGCTGGAGTCAGCATGGAAAGTCTGAAATCCGGCAGGACCCGCGCGTCGAGCACGTCCCGAGCCATTTCCAGGACCACGTCCGTCCAGTCATCGTCAAAACCGTAACGCCGCAGGACCTTGCCTACAACCTCGGATCGGGGAGACTGAAAGTCCAGGCGCTCGAACACCTCGTGCAGGCATGTCCCGGCGCGGGCCCCGGCCGGGAAGTCCATGAAGGTCCTGTCCGATCCGTCATCAGGACCCGCCTCGACGCCGAATTGCACTTGCCGCGGCGAAGCGTCGCGATCCGGCTCTTCCACGTCATGTGTGGACCGCGCGGCCAGCCGGCTGAAGCTGGTTATCCGCCAATCGTTGGGAATTGCTCCCTTGAAACGGCGGCATTCCAGTTCATCAGCCGAGGCCGTGGGTGGATTGAATCCGGCCCAGGACGGTTCCGGTAGCGGGACCACGCGCACGTGACCCCCGGACCTGGCCTCCAGGTCACGCAGGTCGTCCGGCAACAGGCGCCCAAGCGCGGAATCTCCCGAGCCGTTGATAGCGCCCCACGCCACATAGCACCTGTGCTTCGCCCTGGTAAGCGCCACGTACAGCAACCTGATGTCTTCCGCAGCGGCCTCGCGCATGGCGTTTTGCTGGTGTTCCGCCGGGATGACGGGACCAAGGTCAAGCACCATGGACGGATCATCCTCCCTGGGATGAAAGGCAAGCGGCTCGTCTTTGCGCGGTCCAAACGCCCCCCAAGCGTATGGCACGAACACAACCGGGTATTCAAGGCCCTTGCTCTTGTGGATCGTGACCAGCTTGACGGCCTTTTCGTCGGTTTCGAGTCTGATCTGGTATTCATCCGAAGGACGGCCATCCGATATCTGTCCGGCCAGCCAGGTGATCAATCCATCCACACCCAGTTTCCGTTCAATTGAGGCCTGGTGCAGGACATCAAAACAATGCAGCACGTTGGTCAAACGCCTCTCGCCATCCTCAAAGGCCAGAAGGCCCTCGCGAACCCGCTGGTCGGCCATCAGCGCCCTGGCCATGGCCATGAATGACCGCCCGGACCAGAGGTCCCTGTACCTCCTGAACGTCTCGACCCTACGGGCCCACCCGACGTCGTCCGCAACGATGTCGGCCAGTTCATTCGCGGACAACCCCACGATATCCGTGATCAGGGCGGCGCGCACCGCACCCTGGTCATCAGGGTCGGCTATACCGGAAAGCAATTGAAGCACATCAACAGCTTCAGGTGATTCAAAGAGGCCCGCGTCCCCGTGAAGGACGCTTGGCACCCCCCTTGACCTCAACTCCAACTGCATCGAGAGCGCCTGCGCATTGGTGCGCACCAGGATCGCTATGTCGCCCGGTTCAAGGGGCCTGCCGCCTTCAGGTCCGCCGGCAACATCGCCAATAGAAACGTTCCCTTCGCTCGCCCGGTTCAGCAAACGCACTATCTCGCTCGCCACGGCAACGCGTATCAGCCGTTCCGCCTTTCCCTTGCCCACGGGTTTGTCGTTTTCCGGTTCCACCTTCCACAACTGGAACGGATGGGCATCAGGCCGACCATCCAGATACAGCGTTTCGCGGTCTTCCTTGCCGGCGGGACTCGCAGGATCGAATCCAATGTCCCTGAAAAGGAATGGATGTTCCCTCGTGCCAAAGACCGCGTTCACCGAATCGATCAGGCTTGGCGCGGAACGCCAGTTTGTCGTAAGCGTCCCCCGCCCTTCTTTGGGCACATCGCTCTTGGCAGCCATGTACGCGAATACGTCCGCCCCCCTGAATCCGTAGATAGCCTGCTTGGGGTCCCCGATGAAAAACAGCGTCGAATCCCCGGTTCCGTATATCCTGCTGAAGATCGAGAACTGTACCGGATCGGTGTCCTGGAACTCGTCCACCAGAGCGGCCGGGTGCCTGTCCCTGAGGGCGCGCGCCAGGACCGCGCCCCCTTCACCTGAAAGCGCATCGTCGAGGTCCAACAGCAGGTCATCGAACGTACGTATGTTGAGGGCGTGTTTTCGCGATGGGAAAACGGCTCGGACATATTGCAATAGGTCCCGTTTCAGTACGGACACCTTCAGAGCCATCACATCACGCACCTTGTCGAGGCTGCCGTTCAAATCGTCGCAAAGGTCGAAAAACGAATGTGTGGGCGCGGCAGCGCCGGCCTTGAGCGATTCCTCGATGGTTGCGGCCCTGAACTTCTTGAAATTCTTAAAAAGTTCCAACGGAAGCGGGTCGTTCAACCAGGCATCCATCTGGTCCATCCACGGTCCCACATTCGTCGTCCTGTACTTGTTGCGATTCAGCCCCGGATCACCCTCCAAGATCGCCCTGATATCGTCCCTCGCACCCTCGAATACCGCCCTTGCACGCTTCAGGATTCCGAGGTACTCGGCAATCGGCGCCCCGGTTTCGGGCGCATCACCGTCAGGCAGAACCGAAAGCCCTGGCCTGCGGCCCCACCTGGCCGCGAATCGAGTCAATTCATCTGGGGCGAAATCGCCCCTGTTCACCCATTTCACCAATGCAGGGTCGGCCTGAACCATGCGGCTGCGCCAAAAGTCCTCCACGATTCCCCTGACCATGGGCAGGGCATCCGCAGTCAGATCCGTATCGAACAGGGAGCCTGCCTCGAAGGCCATTTCGCCCAGAATACGTCGGCAGAACCCGTGTATAGTGTGGATTGCGGCCTCGTCAAAGCTGTGCAGGGCCAGCTCAAGTCGCGCGCGCGCCGATTCAGGGTCGGCCACGCGCGCCAACAGGCCCGACAGTATGTCGTCACCGCCGTAACCATTGGTAAATGCATCAAGGGCGCCTCGTATGCGCCGGCGTATGCGATCCCTCAGTTCGCCGGTAGCAGCCTCCGTAAAGGTCACTACCAGGATCCGGTCCACAGTCAGGCCCTTTTCGACCACCAGGCGAACGAACAGTCCTTCTATTGCATAGGTCTTGCCGGTGCCCGCGCTTGCCTCGATCAGGTTGCGACCGCGAAGAGGCGCATTCAGGAGGTCGAATTCAATCATGACCCGCCACCCTCCTGGGCAGCGATCAACGGTTCCAGGACCCGGCGTGCCCAGTCCTCGAACTCACCGTCGATGGGGTCCACCCGCCTGAAGCAAGCGCCTATCCAGGGGTCTTCCGATTCACCCCTGGAGTAATTGCCGCCGGCATACACGTCGGCGGCCTTTTTCAAAGCCGCTGCCGGGTCCTTTCCGGCACGGCCCATGTATGCCCAGGAAGACTCTGGGAAGAATGGGATGGGACGATTATTTCCCTCCAAGTACATGGATAGCAGGTCCGACAGAAAAACGCCGGCCTCGGCCACCGGTGTGAACCGCACCACGCCGTCGGTGCCCACCACGCAAGTGCCCGCGGCGGCATCACCCATCGCCGCGCACAGGGCCAGGTGTTCGACCCATGCGCACAACCTGTCCTTTGGCTTTATCGAGGCCATCCGGAAGCGCACCAGGCGCCTGTCCCTCACGCCGGTCACGCCGCCAGTCAGTCTGGTTTTCCCAAAATTCAGGTCCACCGGCAATATTGTCGGTGGTTTGTCGCCCAGCAGGGATTTCACCCGTTTCGCCAAGGATTCCACTTCCCCGGCCAGGGCGCGATAGGCGGTCCTGCCCGGCTCGCCCGGCGGCAACACGCCCGACGCCCTGACAGCGACAAAGCAGTCTTCCAGGTCCCTGCCCTCCAGCCTCCACCGCACCATATCCTGCCCTAACTGATACCTGTCCAGCCCCGAAAGGGAAAAGGATTCGCATTCGTCCAGCCCGGCCTCCAGGCCACGAAGCCGCGCTCCGAGCCGCCTGCCAAGAAAATGCCGGGAGGGATTGGACAGAAAACTGCACAGATCGTCCACGGTGACCTCTGAAGGGATTTCCGACGGGTCAGGCAATGGCGTGGTTATAAAGGGCCCTCTCTTGCCTTCACCTTCGAGCATCGCCCTCACAGCCTCGAAATCATCACGGGAAAAACTGAACAATTCATCCCCTCGCTTGAAATACGCGGGGCTGAACGCCTGCAACCTGTGCTTCGTCAACAGGTGTTCACCGGCGTCGCCCCCGTCGGGGGAGTCAAATCCTCTCGACACCGTATCCAGCAATTCGCAGGCCAGAACGGATGGCGGCGATTCGGAATTGTCCCGGATGTCCTGGCCAACATAGCTCAAGTACAGTACGTCCCGGGCCGAAAGCAGGGCCTCCAGAAACAGGTGGCGGTCCTCTTCCCGCCTCGACGGGTCCCCTGGCAGCGGGTGTTCGGCCATGAGATCAAAGCCCAACGGCCTCGATTGACGTGGAAAGGCTCCGTCGTTCATTCCGATCAGTGCCACCACCCTGAACGGGATGCTGCGCATCGGCACCATGGCGCAGAAAGTGACCCCTCCGGTAAGAAAACCCGCGCTCATCGGGACGTGTCCCAGCCGCTCAGCAAGCCACGCCCGTATCACTTCCAGACCCGGTTTTCCTTCAAACCCGGAAGCGGCCGACAAGGTAAGCATTTCCTCAAACGCGTCATCGATCAGTCCGGCTTCCCATTCGGTATCATCGTCGTGCATGAACAGGGTGGATACCAGGTTGCGCAGGTCCGCAGCCCATCGTTCAATGTCGCGCTTGCCGTCCAGGGCCCGGACCTCCTCGAACAGGTTTTCGGCAAAATCCACGAAACGCCCCAGGACCCGGGCCTGTTCACCCTCCACATGGTCATAAGGCAGTATGTCGTGAAACGTGTCCGTCTTGCCGCCCGGCATGGCGTATCCCAACATGAGCCGGTCCAGTCCGACCCTCCAGGAATTATCGTCGAACGGGGGGAGGTCGTGACTAAGGCGATCCTTCGCGTCAAGGCCCCACCTGATGCGAGCGCCTTCCACCCAGCCCCGAATCAGGCCCATATCCCCTGTTTCAAGGCCAAATCTTCGCCGGATGGCGTCCTGTTCCAACAGATCCACCACCTCGGCCGCGCCGAATCGACCGCCGTGCATGCCCAGGATCCGTAAAAACGCGTCCACGGAAGGGCTTGTCCCGCAGGGGCTTCGATCAGCGATGCTGTACGGAATTCGCAAATCGGATTCCCGGCTGTCGAAAACAGCGGTTACGTACGGTGCGTAGGCCTCGATGTCCGGGGTCATGACGATGATGTCCCTCGGCTCCAGCCCGGGAAACCTCTCGAAAAGGTCCAGAAGCTGGTCGTGCAGGACCTCGACCTCGCGCATGGGGCCGTGGCAGGAATGTATCTGCACAGATCGATCCTCGTTGGTCAGTGGTGTGCGTTCACCGTCGGCGCCTCTGTCCCGCAGATTCAAGATGTCGGATTGGAGACAATGCAGCAGGGTATCCTCGCCGGGCTCCTGAAACCGCTCGATGGTTACGGCCTCCGGCAGATCCAGTATGCGCCCCAGGAACTCCGCTCCCATACGTCCGGTGGAGGCAAGCAACGGATGACCCACCTCGATATGGAGGCCGGCTGGGTCCACGCCTCGTGTTCCGGACCGGTGGGAAAAACGAGCGGCCGTCTTTTCACTGAACAGGTCCGCCCAGTATTCGCGGCAGGGGTCCAGCAGGAATATATGCACGTCTATCAGTGAACTCAGGGCATTGAACACCTCAAGGTGCAACGGCGGCAGAAACGGAATACCGAAACCCGAGATTCGCCGCGGCAGGCCGGCACGGTCCAGTTCGCCCCTGGACGCCGCCCGCAAAAAATCGCGCCTTATGGCGGCCTTGTGGCAACGTCCGCCATCGTTCGTCAAGGCCCTCCACAAT